>JABFVX010000415.1 GCA_013362555.1 Mycobacteriaceae bacterium | reverse complement strand
GGCTGGGTTGCAAGCCTCCAGAATGACCCGTGACGTGCGTTGGACGCACGTCACGGGTCATTCTGGAGGCTTGCAACCGGGACTACACCAACAGCTCCCGCACCAGAAACTCCGTTTTCGGAGCGAGGAGATGTGGCGGATAGTGCTCGCTCACGCTGTCCAGGGCCTCGTCCACCGAGGTGAAGCCCGACACTCGATACAGGAACTGCAAGTCGTCGGCGTCGCGGTCGATCCGCACGGCGGCGGCCTTCATCGCGAACAGGTAGCGCGGCGAAGCGACCCGCACCGAAATGCCCGGACTCTCGAACAGCGTCGTCGCGTTGGGGTCGGCGCCAGGAAGGAAACCCTTCACGGCGTCGTTGAGCCAGTCGTCCGGCAGGCCGTGCCGCTGGGCTACGCCGTGAGCTGCCGCATACACCACAGCTTTGGGCTCGAAGACCGCGTCGAGATCGCGGGTAGCACGACGGGTGTTGAAGGCCAACGCGATTGCGGCGCCTCCGACCAAGAACACGTCAGCATGCTCACCCTGCGAGTCGAGCGCTGACCCGAGTTCGGTGAGCAACGCGACGATGGCGTCGCGATCGAGAAGTCGACTCATACGCTCACCAGCGAAGCTCGATCAAGGAACACCCCGCGAGCGGCGAGCTCCGGCGGCGACGAGACGAACGAATGTGCCGCCAACCCCGGCGCGGGACGGGAGAGCACATCCTCGATCACGAACCAGAACCGGTGCAGAAATCGGCCCGGAGCCGAAGCCCAGCCAGGTGTCGCGACGCCGGCGCGTCTGCCGACGTACTCCGCGATCCCCGCCAGAAGCGCATCCCAACGGGAATCGCCGACCGAATCCGGCTCCTCCCGGATGCGAGTGGACACCTCTGCGGCCTCCAAGCGGGCGGTGTCATCGACGAACTGGATGACCTGACGCAGCGACTCACTCGCTCCGGCCGTGTCGAGCGACTGCCGGACGTCGACGGCGACCATCCGCAACGTCGACCGGTCCGCCACCGCTCGAATCGTGAACTCGACGCCGATCGCATCGGCATAGCGTTCCATTGTGCTCAGCCGCGGATCGGACAGGCCGCTTTCGAACCGGGCGATGGCCGATTGGGTCGTGCCAATCCGCGCCGCCACGTCAGCCTGCGAAACGTGTCTGCGCAGGCGCTCCTTGCGCAGACACTGAAGGAGATTCTGCATGTCCACGTCGACCAGTATAGCTAATTCGCTATACTGGTCGCGCGGTGGGCGGCGGCGACATGCCGGCGGTGCGGATTCGCCCTGGGACGGCGGTTGGGGAAAGATGGGCGGCATGTGCGGTCTGCTGGGATTTCTCGCGTCGGACACTGCCGGCGTCACTGGTGACAGCGTCGCGAAGGTCGACGCCGCCATGCACTGCCTCAGGCACCGCGGGCCGGACGAGCACGGCACCTGGCACGACGACCGGCTCATCTTCGGCTTCAACCGGCTCTCGATCATCGACATCGAGAACTCGCACCAGCCGCTGCGGTGGGGCCCGCCGGAATCGCCGCAGCGCTACGCGCTCGTCTTCAACGGCGAGATCTACAACTATGTGGAGTTGCGCGCCCAGCTGCGCTCCGAGTTCGGCGCGGTGTTCCACACCGAGGGCGACGGCGAGGCCATCGTCGCCGCGTTCCACTACTGGGGCGCGGGCGCGGTGCGCAGGCTGCGCGGCATGTTCGGCTTCGCGATCTGGGACACCGAACGCGGCGAACTGTTTCTGGCCCGCGACCCGTTCGGCATCAAGCCCCTGTTCATGGCCACCGGTCCCGGCGGCACCCTGTTCGGCAGCGAGAAGAAGAGCCTGCTCGAACTGGCCGACCTGGCCGGGCTGTCGGACGCCCTGGACCCGCGCGCACTCGAGCACTACACCGTGTTGCAGTACGTCCCGGAGCCGGAAACCCTGCACGTCGACATCCGCAGGCTGGAGTCCGGCTGCTCGGCCACCGTCCGCCCGGGCAAAGCGCCGAACGTCACCCGCTATTTCACCCCGACGTTCCCGGTGCGGCCGTTCGAGCCGAACGGCGCGGCCCGGCGATACCGCGAGATCGCGGAGGTCCTCGAGGACTCGGTCGCCAAGCACATGCGCGCGGACGTCACCGTCGGCTCGTTCCTGTCCGGCGGCATCGACTCCACCGCGATCGCCGCCCTGGCCATCCGTCACAACCCGAACCTGATCACCTTCACCACCGGCTTCGAGCGCGACGGCTATTCCGAGGTGGACGTCGCCGCGGAGTCCGCCGCGGCTATCGGGGCCAGGCACATAGTGAAGGTGGTCGGCCCGCAGGAGTTCGCCGAAGCCATCCCCGAGATCGTCTGGTACCTGGACGACCCGGTCGCCGACCCGGCGCTGGTCCCGCTGTATTTCGTGGCCAAGGAGGCCCGCAAGCACGTCAAGGTGGTGCTCTCCGGCGAAGGCGCGGACGAGCTGTTCGGCGGATACACCATCTACCGGGAGCCGCTGTCGCTCAAGCCGTTCGACTATCTGCCCGGATCCATGCGGCGCGCCGCGGGCAAGCTCGGCGACACCCTGCCCGACGGCAGGCGCGGCAAGAGCCTGCTCCAGCGCGGCTCGCTCACGCTGGAACAGCGCTACTACGGCAATGCCCGCAGCTTCAACGACGCCCAGTTGCGTTCCGTGCTGCGGGAATTCCGCCCCGAGTGGACCCACCAGGATGTGACGGCGCCCATCTACGCCCAGTCCCGCGACTGGGACCCGGTGACCCGCATGCAGCACCTGGACCTGTTCACCTGGCTGCGCGGCGACATCCTCGTCAAGGCCGACAAGATGACCATGGCCAACTCCCTGGAACTGCGGGTGCCGTTCCTGGACCCGGAAGTGTTCGAGGTGGCCGCCCAGGTCCCGCTGGACCAGAAGATCACCAGAGACACCACGAAATACGCGCTGCGCCAAGCCTTGGAGGGCATCGTCCCCGCCCACGTGCTGCACCGCGCCAAGCTCGGCTTCCCGGTCCCGCTGCGACACTGGCTGCGCGGCACCGAGCTCTACGACTGGGCCCAGCAGACCATCGCCGAATCGCAGACCGACCACCTGCTGGACAAGGGCGCGATCAAAGGCATGCTCCACGACCATCGCGAAGGCCGCGCCGACCACTCGCGCCGCCTCTGGACCCTGCTGGTCTTCATGGTCTGGCACGGCATATTCGTCGAGAACCGAATCACCCCCGCCATCAAGGAACCCGCCTACCCCGTCTCCCTCTGACCTCTCCCTCTGGCCCGGGCTTGGTCCCACTACGCTCCAGAATGACCCGTGACGTGCGCCCACCGCACGTCACGGGTCATTCTGGAAGTCGGTACCGCCCGAGCGAGGGTCAGACGGCGGCGGCGAGGGCAGCGCCGATGGTGCTGTGGCGGAAGACGTAGCCGGCGTTCTCGAGAACGCCGGGGACCGCACGCGGTCCGGTGAGGAGCAGTTCCTCGGCCATCTCGCCCGCGATCGCGCGCAGCGCCGCACGCGGCGCCACCAGCAGGGTGGGGCGATTGAGGGCCTGGCCCAGCGCGCGGGTGAACGCGGCATTGGTGACCGGCGCCGGGCCGACCAGGTTGGCCGGGCCGTCGACGCGCTCGTCGTCGAGAATGTGACGGATCGCGCCGATCTCGTCGTCGAGGGAAATCCACGAGACGTACTGGCGGCCGCTGCCCAGGCGGGCGCCGAGCCCGAGCGCGAACGGCAGCCGCAGCCCGCCCAGCGCACCGCCGTGCCGCGACAGCACCATGCCGCTGCGCAGGATCACCGTGCGCACGCCCGCGCGCCGCGCGGGATCGGCGGCCGCCTCCCAGTCGCGGCACAGCGCCGCGAGGAATCCCGTGCCCGCCGGGGCGGACTCGTCCGCCACGCGGTCGCCGGTGTCGCCGTAGACGTTCACGCCGCCCGCGTTGACCAGCACCGGGATCCCGGTCCGGGCCACCGCGGAGGCCAACACGTCGGTCGGTGCGATGCGGCTGTCCCGCAGGTCCTGTTTGACGGCCCCGCTCCAGCGCCGCTGCCCGATGCCGACGCCGCAGAGGTGCACGACGGCGTCGGCGCCGGGCAGCGCCGCTGCGTCGATCTCACCGGAGCGCGGATCCCATCGGAACTCGTCCGGCGCCGCGGCGCGACGGCGCACCAGGCGCACGACCTGGTGCCCGTCCGCCCGCAGCGACCCGACCAGCGCGGTGCCGATGAGACCGCTGGACCCGGCGATCACGACCCTCATAGCGGCGTTACAGGCCGAGGTCCGCCTCGAACGCCGCCTCTTCCAGACGGTGCCGAATGGTGGTGAGGAACCGGCCCGCGTCCGCGCCGTCGATGAGACGGTGATCGTAGGTCAGCGGCAGGAACGCCATCGCCCGGATGCCGATGAGCTCCGAACCCGCGTCGTCGACGATCACCGCCGGCCGCTTCACCACCGCGCCGGTCCCGAGCATGGCGGCCTGCGGCGGCACCAGGATCGGGGTGTCGAACAGCGCGCCCTGGCTGCCGATGTTGGTGATGGTGAAAGTGCCGCCGAAGAGCTCGTCCGGCTTGAGGTTGCCCTTGCGAGCGCGGTCGGCGATGTCGACGATCGCACGCGCCAGACCGGCGAGGGACAGATCGCCCGCGTTGTGGATCACCGGGGACAGCAGGCCCTGGTCGGTGTCCACGGCGATGCCAAGGTGCACCTCGGCGTGGTAGGTGATCTCCTGGGTGTCCTCGTTATAGCTGGCGTTGACGTTCGGGTGCAC
>JABFVX010000367.1 GCA_013362555.1 Mycobacteriaceae bacterium | reverse complement strand
AATGACCCACGGGAGTGCCTCGAGTTGCAACTCATGGGTCGTTCTGGCCGGGCTGCAACCCTCCAGAATGACCCATGACGTGCGTTGGATGCACGTCATGGGTCATTCTGGACGTTTTGCGACCCAGTGCTCAACGCAACTCACGGGTCGTTCTGGAGGTCGGATAGCCTCGCGGCATGTTGTTGCGATCGTTGGGCGCCGGGGCTGACGCGGCCGAGGCGGTGGAGATCGGCGGGGTGCGGCTGACGCGGGGGGATCTGCTCGGCGGCGCCACCGCGGTGGCGGAGCGGATCGTCGGGGCGCAGCGGGTGGCGGTGCTCGCCACGCCTGCCGCGTCGACAGTGCTCGCGGTGGTCGGATGCCTGATCGCCGGGGTGACCGCGGTACCGGTGCCGCCGGACTCCGGACCTGCCGAGCGGCGACACATCCTGGCCGATTCCGGCGCTCAGGCGTGGCTGGGGCCCGCACCCGACGACGCGGGGCTACCCGGTATTCCGGTGCGGCGGCACGCGCGGTCCTGGCACAGCTTCCCCGAGCCGGACTCGGCGGCGACGGCGCTGATCATGTACACCTCCGGCACCACCGGGGCACCCAAGGGCGTGATGGTGTCGCGCCGGGCCATCGCCGCCGGGCTCGACGCCGTGGCAGACGCCTGGGCGTGGACCTCGGCGGACACGCTGGTGCACGGGCTGCCGTTGTTTCACCTGCACGGCCTGGTGCTCGGCGTGCTCGGCCCGCTGCGGCAGGGCAGCGCTCTGATTCACACCGGCAGGCCCACGCCCGAGGCCTACGCCGCCGCCCCGGGAACCCTGTATTTCGGCGTCCCGACGGTGTGGTCGCGTGTCGTTGAAAACGGCACGGCCGCTGCGGAACTCAAGTCAGCACGGCTGTTGGTGTCCGGAAGCGCGCCGCTGCCCGCGCCGGTGTTCGACAAGCTCGCGGCGCTCACCGGACACGCGCCGGTGGAGCGCTACGGGATGACGGAGACCGGCATCACGCTGTCCGCCCGCGCGGCAGGCGAGCGCAGGCCCGGCTGGGTGGGGTCGCCGCTGCTCGGAGTGCAGACGCGCCTGCGCGACGACGACGGCGCGGACGTGCCCGCCGACGGAGTCGGCATCGGCGGCCTGCAGGTGCGCGGTCCGATGCTCTTCGACGGCTACCTCGGCCGCCCCGAGGCGACGGCGGCGTCCTGGACCGGCGACGGCTGGTTCACCACCGGCGACGTCGCGGTGGCCGACGCCGACGGGTTCCACCGCATCGTCGGCCGTGCCTCGGTCGACCTGATCAAGACCGGCGGCTTCCGCGTCGGCGCGGGCGAGGTGGAGACCGCGCTGCTCGGCCATCCCGCCGTCGCTGAGGCGGCCGTGGTCGGCGTCGCCGACGACGACCTCGGCCAGCGCATCGTCGCGCATGTCGTGCTGCGCGACACCGCCACCGCTCAGCAGCTGATCGACCACGTCGCCGCCGATCTCTCGATCCACAAGCGCCCCCGCGAAATCCGCATTGTCGACACCCTCCCACGCAACGCCATGGGCAAGGTCCAGAAGAAGCTCCTCTCCTAGCGCCCAGGCCCGGCCGCGCCGTCAAAGATTTCCACAACGACCCATGAGTTGCGTCAGGCGCAACTCATGGGTCGTTGTGGAAAGTGGTCAGCCTGCTTGGGCGTGGTCGCGGGCCAGGTGATCGTAGTAGGGCAGGTGGCGTTGTTCCTCGGTCATGGCGAGGAGGGTGTCGAGCCTGCGGCGGGCGTCGTCGTCTGCGGGAGTGTAGACCTGCACCCAGGCGCCTTCGACGACCGGCAGCGACAAACTGGTGGTGGTCAGTTCGATGTCGCCTACGGCGAGGTTGCGGACGATCTTGGTGCGTCTCGTCGGCATGGCGACGTCGTTGCGTGCCCACAGTTCGTCGAATTCTCGGCTTTCCGAGCACATTTCCGAAATGAACTGCTGCCAGGCCGGGTCGTCGAGGTTCTTGGCGTAGGCGGCGCGCAGATAGCCGACCATGCGGCGCAGGTCGTCGCGGTGGAACGGCAGCGAGTTGCAGCACGGCGGCGTGAGGAAGACCCGGCGGGCGACGTTCAGCTCGGCGGTCGACATCGGGCACAGCGCCTCGTAGGCGCTGTTGCTCGCGAGCACGTCGTAGCGGGCGCTCAACACCACCCCCGGCAGCGGGTTCAGCTGGGCCATGATCACGTGCATCTCGGGCGGCAGCGCGTCGGCGAGCTGCGGACCCGGCACGGTCGGCACGTCGGCGAGGCGGTACAAGTGCGCGCGCTCGGTCGCGTCCAGGGCCAGGGTGCGCGCCAGCGCGTCGAGCACCTGGACGCTGACGTTGATCGACCGGCCTTGCTCCAGCCAGGTGTACCAGGTGACGCCGATGCCGGACAGCTGCGCCACCTCCTCGCGGCGCAGTCCGGGGGTGCGTCGGCGCGGGCCGGGCGGCAGGCCGACGTCCGCGGGTGTGATGCGGGCGCGGCGGGACTTCAGGAAGGCGCCCAGTTCGGCGCGCTGCGTCGTGCGCACGGCCCGCCGGGAGGCGGCTGTCGTCATACCAGCGATCGTCCCCGATTCGCTTCCGCTTAGCCAGGTGCTGTCAGTACCAGTATCAATGGGCTCCTGTTACTGGTGTTGGATCCGGCGCAGCCTTGGTGCCATGACGCAAAACCTCTCGATACCAACTCTATCGCCGAAAGCCGCGGCGACTCAGCGCGTCGCGCCGCCGCCGGGCTCGCTCGGCAGCAGGCGCTCCGCAGCGGTGCTCGCGGTCATCCTGACCGGACAGTTCATGGCGGTGCTCGACGCCTCCATCGTCAACGTCGCCATTCCTTCGATCCGGACTTCGCTGCACACCGGCGGCGCGGCGCTGCAACTGATCGTCGCCGGGTACGTCGTCGCCTACGCGGTGCTGCTGGTGACCGGGGCGCGGCTGGGCGACCGGTTCACGCAACGGCGCGCCTTCATCGCCGGTCTCACCGTGTTCACCGTCGCTTCGCTGGCCTGCGGACTGGCGTGGAATGAACTGTCGCTCATCGCGTTCCGGTTCGCACAGGGCGTCGGAGCGGCCGCGATGGTGCCGCAGGTGATGACGCTGATACAGCGCACGTTCACCGGCGCCGCCCGGGCCAGGGCGCTGAGCGCGTACTCCGCCATCATCTCCGGCGCAATGGTGATCGGGCAGGTGCTCGGCGGGTTGATCATCAAACTCGACCTGGCCGGAACGGACTGGCGCGGAGTGTTCCTGGTGAATGTGCCGATCGGCGCGGCGCTCCTGCTGGTCGCACCGCGGGTACTGCCCGCGGGCACGGCGAAGTTCGACCGCAGGCTGGATCTCGCGGGCTTGGCGGTGCTGACCGGTTCGGTGCTGGCGCTGGTGCTTCCGCTGGTGCTCGGCCGCGAGCTGGGTTGGCCCGCGTGGACGTGGATTGCGCTGGCGGCGGGCGTGATCGGCGTCGCGCTCTTCCTGGTGATCGAGCGGGCGGTGGCGTCGCGCGGCGGCGAGCCGCTGTTCGCGCAGCGGGTGCTGCGGGCGCCCGGTCTGGCGTTGACCGCCGCGACGCTGTTCACCGTGATGGCGACGTTCGGCGGTTGGCTGTTCGTGATGGCCATTCACCTGCAGGGCGCCCTCGGCTACGGCGCATTGCACGCAGGCTTGCTGTTCATCCCGATGGGCGTAACGTTCGCCTTGGCCGGCCTGTACTGGCAGCGCTTGCCTGCGCGGCTGCACGCGCGCATGATTCCGGGCGGGTTGGTCTTGGCGGCTGCCGCGACGGCGACACTCGGGCTGCTGCTGCGCAACGGCGCCGCCGCTGGACCCGCGGCGCTCGCGCTGTTCGGCCTGCTCGGCCTCGGCACCGGCTTGGCCTTCAGTCCGCTGATGACCCGCACCCTGGCCAAGGTGCCGATGGAGCTGGCCGCCGATGCCAGCGGCATCCTGGTGACCAACGTCCAGCTGGGCATTGTGGTCGGCATCGCGAGCTTCGGCACGCTGTTCTTCGGCCTCGCCGGGTCGACAGCCCTGTCCGCGGCGCACGCCCTCGGCGTGACCAGCCTGGTCCAGGGCGCCGCAATGCTCTCCGCGGCAGCCCTGGCCCTGCGTGCGGTGCGCTAACGCAACCTTCCAGAATGACCCGCAATGTGCGCCCAACGCACGTCACGGGTCATTCTGGAAGTTGTCGGTCAGTGGGACAGGTATGCGCGGAGGGTGTCTGCGGTGTCGCGGATCTGTTGGGTGTGGACGTGTTCTTCGCGGGTGTGGGCGAGGTTGGGGTCGCCGGGGCCGTAGTTGACGGCGGGGATGCCGAGCGCGGCGAAGCGGGCGACGTCGGTCCAGCCGTACTTGGCGCGAACCCGGCCGCCCGCGGCCTTGACCAGCTCGGCCGCCACCGGTGCGGCCAGGCCGGGCAATGCGCCTGCGGCGCTGTCGGTGATCTCGATGCCCACGTCGAGGCCCGCGAAAACCGCGCGGACGTGGTCGGCGGCGGTCGCCGGGTCGCGGTCCGGCGCGAAGCGGAAGTTCACCGTGACGGCGGCCGCGTCCGGAATGACATTGCCCGCGACTCCCCCTTCGATGCCGACCGCGGACAGGCCTTCGCGGAACCTGCAGCCGTCGAGGTCCACTTCGCGGGCGCGGTAGTCGGCGAGCCGTTGCAGCACCGGGGCCAGAGCATGAATGGCGTTGTCGCCCATCCAGGACCGCGCGGAGTGCGCCCGGGCGCCCGCGGCGACGACCCGGGCGCGCAGGGTTCCTTG
>JABFVX010000451.1 GCA_013362555.1 Mycobacteriaceae bacterium | reverse complement strand
CTTCGATGCCTACCTCTTCTTCACGCCCGAGGCGGTCCCGCGCAACGCCCTACTGCTCGACCGCGCGGCCCAGCGTCGCGCCGAGCAGCCCGGCTGTCTCCACGCGGGCATGGATCTTTACAAGTGGTGCTACAAGCTGATTCCGCTCACCGATTCCGATCTGCTGCTCGACTGCTTCGAACTCGCCCTGTCGGCCCGCGAGCTCGACATGCGCGCCAGCCCCTACGACCTCACGGCCTACGGCTACTCCCCCGTGCAGATCGAAACCGCCACGGGCCGAGCCGATTACGCCCGCGCTCAATCCGACATCGCCGCCCGGGCCGCTCCCCTGCGCGCCCGCTTGCTCGACCGCTGCCACACCCTGCTCCGACACCCGACATGACCTGACCGCATACCGCCGTTCCGGCGGAATGCAGTTAGGCTGAGCCGATGCAGGTACTCGTTTTCGCTCCGCATCCCGATGACGACGTCATCGGCTGTGGCGGGAGCATCGCGAAGCATGTCGCAGCGGGTCGAGCGGTCGACGTGGTGTATCTGACGAGCGGCAACGCGGGCAGCATCACGATCGACAAGGACACCCTCGGCGGCATGCGGGAGAACGAAGCCGCCCAGGCCGCACGGCATCTCGGGGTGCGGGACCTGACATTTCTGCGCCAGGACGACGGGTACCTCGCCGACACGCCCGCCCTGGCGACCACCCTCATCGAGCTGATCCGCAAGCACCGGCCCGACATCGCCTACGTGCCGCACGCGCAGGACCGGCACCCGGACCACCAGACCACCCACACCCTCGCGGTGAAGGCGATCGGACAGGCTTCCGGTCCGCACTTCCAGGGCGCCCGCGGCGAGCCGTGGGCCGTCCCGACGGTGTTGGCGTACGAGGTGTGGACGCCCATTCAGCGGGTGCAGTACCTGGAGGACGTCACTGACGTCGTCGGCCGGGTGCGCGGCGCTTTGGAGTTCCACCAGTCGCAGCTGGAACTGCTGGACTATCAGGCGATGAAAGACGGCTTGGCCCAGTATCGCGGTTCGGTGCTCGGTCCCAACCGCCGCGCGGAAGCTTTCGAGATCGTGACCGCACCGAGCTCAAGTTTCACTCAGTAACGTTATTGCATCACGCGCACGGAAAAGCTCGCGGCGACTATGCTTTTCGCCATGCCGAAGAAAAACCGGCTCATCGAGTTCGGCTTCGTGGTCCTCGCGGTGGTCGCGGCATGGAACCTTCAGTTGAACTCGGTCGGGCTGCGCATTGCGGCAAACCTTGGTTTCAAAAGCGGGTCATTCGGCGAGACAATGACGAAGGACGTTTTCGTACCACTGTCCGTAGCCTTGATCGGCATACTGGCACAACAGCTTTTCCGCACCGTCCTGTGGCGTTTCACGCGAGCGTCCAGACGTTACTCGGGGACGTGGGTATACACCTGTCTGGCCCATGTGGCGCCGGACGAGGAAATCCACACCGTCGGATGGTTCCAGCTCCGTCGCGATTTCGGCAACGCCGCCATCGACAACGCCCGGGTCTATTACGCCGACACCGACGATCTCACGTTCCGCGGCTCGTGGTTCGGCCATCCGGTGTGGATTCACGGCGACGAGATCGGCATCATTTTCGACATGGACGGCGGCGGCCAGACGCGCGAGCCGGTCCCGTCGCGCTACCGCGGCTTCATGGACCTGCGCCCGCGGCCCGCGATCGGGCGCGACGGCGCCCAGTACTGGGACGGGCACTTCCACGACCTCGGCGACCGCGCGGGCATCTACGGACCCGTGGTCGCGATGAAAGTCAAAGGTCGCGAAGCTCTCAATCCGATGGAAGCCATCCAGGCCCACCGCGAGGAGATCTGGACCGCGCTGCTGCAGCGCGTCGGCCGCCTTCCCACGGTGTGAGCGCGCGCCCGGCCGAATCGACCCGCACGGCCGCGGCCCGGATAATGCAAGAATGAGCCCAGACGATTGGAACACCAAGATCATCGCCGAGTTCCGCGACAACGAGGGCCGGGTCGGCGGACCTTTCGAAGGCGCCCCGATGGCCCTGCTGCACAGCCGCGGCCGCAAAACCGGGCGCGCGGTGGTGAGCCCGGTGATGTACATGGCCGACGAACAGGACCCGTCCGTCATCTACGTCTTCGCCTCCAAAGCGGGCGCGCCGAGTAATCCGGACTGGTACTACAACCTCACCGCCGCGGGCACCGGCGAGGTGGAGCGCGGCACCACGACCTACCCGGTGTCGGTCACCGAAGTCACCGGCTCCGACCGCGACGCGGTCTACGCCGAACAGGCGCGCCGCTACCCCGGGTTCGCCGGCTACGCCGAGAAGACCGCGGGCATCCGAACCATCCCCGTCCTGTCCCTGCGGCAGATGTGAACTCTGCCCTCCAGAATGACTCATGACGTGCACCTATCGCACGTCACGGGTCATTCTGGAAAGGGATTCACGTAGGCTTGGACCTGCGGGGACCCGCCCGGGCAGAGGCTATGTTTACCAGCGAGTAATATCGGGGGCAGTTCGCCCAACGGAGAGAGGCTGGTCAATGACTGAGCGCGTTCGGATCGGTGGTCTGCAGGTCGCCACGGTGTTGCGGGACTTCGTGGAAACCGAAGCGATCCCCGGCACCGGGGTAACCGCAGCAGCCTTCTGGGACGGCGCCGAGAAGGTCATCAGCGACCTGGCCCCGCGCAACCGCGAGCTGCTGGCCAAGCGGGACGAAATCCAGGGCAAGCTCGACGCCTGGCACCAGGAACACCCGGTGCTCGACCCCGCCGCCTACAAGGCATTCCTGACCGAGATCGGGTACCTTCTGCCCGACCCCGCGCCCTTCACCATCGAGACCGCCAACGTGGACGCCGAGATCGCCGCCACCGCAGGCCCGCAGCTGGTGGTGCCGGTGCTCAACGCCCGGTTCGCGATCAACGCCGCTAACGCCCGGTGGGGGTCGCTCTACGACGCCCTCTACGGCACCGACGCCATCCCGGAAACCGGCGGCGCCGAGAAGGGCGAAGGCTACAACCGGGTCCGCGGCGACAAGGTCATCGGGTTCGCCCGCAATTTCCTGGATGAGGCTGCGCCGCTGATCACCGGCACCCACATCGGGTCCACCTCGTACGCCGTCGTGGACGGCGAACTCGAGGTCGGCCTGGAGGACGGCACCAGCATCGGCCTGGCC
This sequence comes from Mycobacteriaceae bacterium, assembly GCA_013362555.1. Lineage (GTDB taxonomy): Bacteria > Actinomycetota > Actinomycetes > Mycobacteriales > Mycobacteriaceae > JABFVX01. Next base: position 1,586 of record JABFVX010000451.1, on the reverse strand, counting down.
GATGCCGACCAGCTCGTCGGCTACGTGGGCGATCCGGCCGCCCCCACGGCCATCTTGCTGAGGCACAACGGCCTGCACATCGAAATCCAGATCGACCCGGAGTCGCCGATCGGCAAGACCGACTCCGCGGGCGTGAAGGACCTGGTGCTGGAGTCCGCGGTCACCACCATCATGGACTTCGAGGACTCGGTCGCCGCGGTGGACGCCGAGGACAAGGTCGCCGCCTACCGCAACTGGCTGGGTCTGATGAAGGGCGACCTGTCCGAAGAAGTCGCCAAGGGCGGCAAGACTTTCACCCGCACCATGAACCGGGACCGCGTCTACACCGGCCTCGACGGGGCCGACGTGACCCTGCACGGCCGCTCGCTGCTGTTCGTCCGCAACGTCGGACACCTGATGACCAGCGACGCCATCCTCGACGCCGACGGAAACGAAGTGCCCGAGGGCATTCTGGACGCCCTGGTCACTTCGCTCATCGCGGTGCACGACCTCAATGGCGACACCATCCGCGGCAATTCCCGCACCGGCTCGGTATACATCGTGAAGCCGAAGATGCACGGCCCGGAGGAAGTCGCCTTCACCGACGAGCTGTTCGGCCGGGTCGAAGAGGTGCTCGACCTGCCGCGGCACACTCTCAAGGTCGGCATCATGGACGAAGAGCGTCGCACCACCGTGAACCTGTCTGCGTGCATCAAAGCCGCGGCCGCCCGCACGGTGTTCATCAACACCGGATTCCTCGACCGCACCGGCGACGAGATCCACACCTCGATGGAGGCGGGGCCGGTGGTCCGCAAGGCGGACATGAAGACCCAGCGCTGGATCCTGTCCTACGAGGACTGGAACGTCGACAAGGGCCTGGCGCACGGGCTGCCCGGGCGCGCCCAGATCGGCAAGGGCATGTGGGCGATGCCGGACCTGATGGCGGACATGCTGAAGCAGAAGATCGGCCACCCCAAGGCGGGCGCCAACACGGCCTGGGTCCCCTCGCCCACCGCGGCGACCCTGCACGCACTGCACTACCACCAGGTGGACGTGTTTGCCCGGCAGGCCGAGCTCGCCAAGGGCGGCCCGCGAGCAACGGTGGACGACATCCTGGCCATTCCGCTCGCCCCGAACGCGGACTGGAGCGACGAGGACAAGCGCGCCGAACTGGACAACAACAGCCAGTCCATCCTCGGCTACGTGGTGCGGTGGATCAACCAGGGCGTCGGCTGCTCCAAGGTGCCCGACATCAAGGATGTCGCGCTCATGGAAGACCGTGCGACCCTGCGTATTTCGAGCCAGCTGCTGGCCAACTGGCTGCGCCACGGCGTGGTGAGCACGGACGACGTGGTCGCAAGTCTGGAGCGGATGGCCCCCGTGGTGGACCGGCAGAACGCCGGCGACGCGACCTACCGCCCGATGGCCCCGAACTTCGACTCGAGCATCGCGTTCCAGGCCGCCAAGGAGCTCGTCCTGGAGGGCGCCAAGCAGCCCAACGGCTACACCGAGCCGATCCTGCACCGCCGCCGCCGCGAGTACAAAGCCGCGCACGCCTGATACTCCGATAATCCGGAATGACCCGTGACGTGCCATGACGCCCGTCA
>JABFVX010000071.1 GCA_013362555.1 Mycobacteriaceae bacterium | reverse complement strand
ACACCCGCAGCTGCGGGTGTGAACGCGCGCTACGGGTGTAAGGAAGGGGCGATTTCGCAGGTGAGGAGGTGCGCTGGTAGCCTTGCCGGGTTGCTGACGCGACGACCCTCCTGTCACGGACCGTCCGTGACCGTTTACCAGTCCATAGGAGGTGGTGAGGTCCCGTGCGTCAATACGAATTGATGGTTATCCTCGATCCCAGTCTGGATGAGCGTACTGTCGCTCCGTCCCTGGAGACCTTTCTGAACGTCATCCGCACGGATGGCGGCAAGGTCGACAACGTCGACATCTGGGGCAAGAAGCGGCTCGCCTACGAAATCGGCAAGCACAGCGAGGGCATCTACGCGGTGGTCAACGTCACCGCCGAGCCCGCGACGGTCAACGAGCTCGACCGGCAGCTCGGACTCAACGAGTCCGTGCTGCGCACCAAGGTCCTGCGCAACGGCAAGTAGCCGGGCCGACCGGCGCACTCGGGGGCATCCGGCACCCTGTGTCGGCACCTGGCTCTAGGCTCTTCAGACAAACCAGGCACCAGCATCCGAGAGCGTGCGACCGCACCCACTGCTTGCAGGAGGAACCCACATGGCAGGCGACACTTACGTCACCGTCATCGGCAATCTCACGGCCGACCCCGAGCTTCGATTCACGCCGTCCGGCGCCGCCGTCGCGAACTTCACGGTCGCGTCGACGCCCCGGAACTTCGATCGGCAGAGCGGCGAATGGAAAGACGGCGAAGCCCTTTTCATGCGCTGCAGCATCTGGCGCGAGGCGGCTGAGAACGTCGCCGAGACCCTGACCAGGGGTGCTCGGGTGGTTTGCTACGGCAGGCTCACGCAGCGCAGCTACGAAACCCGCGAGGGCGAGAAGCGCACGGTAGTGGAGATGGCGGTCGAGGAGATCGGCCCGTCGCTGCGCTACGCCACGGCCAAGGTCAACAAGGTCAACCGCGGCAGTGGCGGCGGCGGAGGCTTCGGCGGCGGCGGGGGCCAGACCTCCCGCGGCGGCCAGGATTCCGGCGGCGCCGACCCGTGGGGCAGCGCACCACAGGCGGGTTCGTTCGCGGGAGCGCCCGCGGACGACGAACCGCCCTTCTGATACCCAGACACAGACATCAAACGGAGAAAACACATGGCGAAGGCACCAGCACGAGAGAAGGTGCTCAAGAAGAAGGCCTGCCCGTTCTGCAAGGAACGCAACGGCGATTCCATCAACTACAAGGACACTGCGGTCCTGCGCAAGTTCGTCAGCGACCGGGGCAAGATCCGCGCCCGTCGGGTCACCGGCAACTGCGTGCAGCACCAGCGCGACGTCGCGGTGGCCGTGAAGAACTCGCGCGAGATGGCGCTGCTGCCCTACGTCTCGACTGCCCGGTAAGGAGGACTGCGATGAAGCTGATTCTGACCGCCGACGTCGACAACCTCGGCGTTTCCGGCGATACCGTTGAGGTCAAGGACGGCTACGGCCGCAACTTCCTGCTGCCGCGCGGACTGGCCATCCTGGCCAGCCGCGGTGCGGAAAAGCAGATCGCGGGCATCCGTCGCGCTCGGGAATCGCGCCGCGTGCGCGACCTCGAGCATGCGAACGAGCTCAAGCAGGCCATCGAGGGTCTGTCCGCGGTGACCATCGCGGTCAAGACCGCCGGCGACAAGGGCAAGCTGTTCGGCTCGGTCACCCAGGGCGACGTCGCTTCGGCGCTGAAGACCGCGGGCGGCCCCGTGGTCGACAAGCGCAGCATCGAACTGCCCAAGGCGCACATCAAGAGCACCGGCAAGCACGCCGTTGCCGTGCGGCTGCACCCCGATGTCACTGCGAAGTTCCACCTCGAGGTCCAGGCGGGCAGCTAGCGCGTCGACAGCCTCCGATGCCCCCGCGACCGGTCTCGGTCGCGGGGGCATCGCATATTCGCCAGTGGTTAACCAGCTGAACCAACCGGGCGGTAACTCAGGCCAGGCGCGGACAAACCAGTCACGTCTCATGATCCGCGCCACCAGGACAAACGGACTGTGAGTAAAGAACGAGACGATGAGTCTTGTTTTGAGCCCCGTTCACTCAACACGCCCGAACTGTCAAGATTCACGACACGCCGCAGTTTTTTCATCCACAGGTTTCCACAACCCAAAAACCATTACTACCTGGCCTGTTTTGGTTTGCCTCGGTATTTGTCCCCACTTTGTCCACAAGGGGTGCACAAGTCGGCGCACCCAGTCCACAGTCGCTCCCCAGAACTGTGCACAACCTCATTTGGTTTCCGGACCGCTTGCCAATTAACTTGGGCCGGGCGCTGCGCGGGCGCAGGGACAGGCGATGGTTGCCAAGGCTTTTCTGCGGCACGGTTTGTCAGTCCCTCCGAGTAGACATGTAGGCGCGGCACGGGCCTGACAACGGAAGGGAGGGTCGGTCGGCATGGCGGTCGTGGACGATCGGGGCCACTCCGAGTACGGCGACGGCTCGATGCCGGGCGGGTCTGCTCCCGGCGAGGATTTCGGGCGCCAACCCCCACACGACATGGTCGCCGAACAGTCGGTGCTCGGCGGCATGCTGTTGAGCAAGGACGCAATCGCCGACGTGCTCGAACGCATTCGGCCGGGCGACTTCTACCGTCCCGCGCACCAGTCCGTGTACGACGCGGTCCTCGACCTCTACGGCCGCGGCGAGCCCGCGGACCCGGTGACGGTGTCCGCGCTGCTGGACCGCCGCGGCGACCTCAAGCGTATCGGCGGCGCGGCATACCTCGTCACACTCACCCAGACCGTGCCCACCGCGGCCAACGCCGGGTACTACGCCGAGATCGTCGCGGAGAAGGCGATTCTGCGGCGCCTGGTCGAGGCGGGCACCCGCATCGTGCAGTACGGCTACGCCGGGGCCGACGGGCAAGACGTCGCCGAGGTGGTCGACCGCGCCCAAGCAGAGGTGTACGAGGTCACCGAGCGGCGCACCGCCGAAGACTTCGTCCCGCTGGAAGAGCTGCTGCAGCCCACCATGGACGAGATCGACTCGATCGCCAGCCGCGGCGGCATCTCCCTCGGCGTGCCGACCGGCTTCACCGAGCTGGACGAGGTCACCAACGGCTTGCACCCGGGGCAGATGATCATCGTCGCCGCGCGTCCCGGTGTCGGCAAGGCGCTGCATGTCGACACGCCGCTGCCGACCCCGGCAGGCTGGACCACCATGGGCGAGGTCGCCGTCGGCGACGAGCTCTTCGACCGGCACGGCAGGCCGACCACGGTGGTCGCGGCCACCGACGTCATGGAGGGCAGGCCCTGCTACCGGGTCTGCTTCTCCGACGGCTCGCACATCCTCGCCGACGCCCGCCACCAGTGGCGCGTCGAGCTGCGCTCCACTCGGCGCGAGGACCGGCGGGTGGTCGTGCGCACCACCACCGAACTGCGCAACCTCATGGGACCGCATTCGGCGCGACACGTCCGGCCCGCCGTCGTCACCACGGCCCCCCTGGAACTTCCGGAACTCGACCTGCCCACGCCGCCGTACGCGCTCGGCGCGTGGATCGGCGCGCGCTCCACCGGATCTCGGCTCGCCTCGGTCGAGCCGGAGATCCTGGCCCGCATCGAGGCCGAGGTGGACGCCGCCCTGCCGTCCGAGCCGGAGACCCCCGCGACTCCTGACACGCTGCATGCGCAGCTGACCACACAACTCGGCGCGGTGCTGCGGATTCCGCCGCGGTACCTGCGGGCGTCGGTCGCGCAGCGGCGGGCCCTGCTGGCCGGGCTGCTCGACGTGGAAGGCACTGTCGCGCCGGACGGCTCGATCCAGTTCTACAGCACCGACGCCGCGCTGCTCGCCGACGTCGAGGACGTGATCGCCGGGCTCGGCTACCACGCGCGGCGCACCGGATACACGCTCACGTTCGTCTCCGACGACCCGGTGTTCGGCCTGTACCGAAAGACCCTGCTGCACAAGCAGCGGCGGGCCCGGCGCAGCGCCGAGAAGGCGGGGCTGCGCTACATCGTCGACATCCAGTCGGTGGCGAGCGTGCCGGTGCGGTGCGTGGAGGTGGACAACCCCGAACACCTGTACTTGGCGGGCGCCGCGATGGTGCCGACGCACAACTCCACCCTCGGGATGGACTTCATGCGGTCGTGCTCGGTGAAGCACGGCATGGCCAGCGTGATCTTCTCCCTCGAAATGAGCCGCACCGAGATCGTCATGCGCCTGCTGTCGGCCGAAGCCAAGATCAAGCTGGGCGACATGCGCTCGGGCCGCATGAGCGACGACGACTGGACCCGCCTGGCCCGCCGGATGAGCGAGATCAGCGAGGCGCCGCTGTTCGTCGACGACTCTCCGAACCTGACGATGATGGAGATCCGCGCCAAGGCCCGCCGTCTGAAGCAGCGCCACGACTTGCGTCTGGTGGTGGTCGACTACCTGCAGCTGATGACCTCGGGCAAGAAGGTCGAGTCCCGCCAGCAGGAGGTCTCGGAATTCTCGCGCCACCTCAAACTGCTCGCCAAAGAGCTCGAGGTCCCCGTTGTCGCCATCAGTCAGCTCAACCGTGGCCCCGAACAGCGGACCGACAAACGCCCCATGGTCTCCGACCTGCGTGAATCCGGCTCGCTGGAGCAGGACGCAGACATGGTCATCCTGCTCCACCGCCCGGACGCGTTCGAGCGCGACGATCCCCGCGGCGGCGAAGCCGACCTGATCCTCGGCAAGCACCGAAACGGCCCCACCGCGACCATCACGGTCGCCCACCAGCTGCACCTGTCCCGCTTCGTCGACATGGCCCGCGGCTGAT
>JABFVX010000222.1 GCA_013362555.1 Mycobacteriaceae bacterium | reverse complement strand
ACCCCGCCGAGCGGTGCGGGCCGTGCGCCGACTGACCGGCGACGGAGCCGAAGAACGCGTCATCCGCGCGGCCCTCGCCGCCGCGCCGATCCCGGAGTCGCCCAAGCGGCACGCGCTCACTCACGGCGACTGGCACCTTGGCCAGTTGCTCCAGCTGCCGGACAGCTCGGGCCGGGCGCGCTGGCTGCTGATCGACATCGACGATCTCGGGCTCGGGGATCCGGCGTGGGACCTGTCGCGCCCCGCGGCCTGGTATGCCGCGGGCCTGCTCGCCCCCGCGGACTGGGAGCGGTTTCTGCGGTCCTACCGGGACGCTGGCGGCACCGCGGTCGGCGACGATCCGTGGCCCGCTCTGGACCTGCCCGCCCAAGCCGTCACCGCTCAGCTCGCGGCCGTCGCGGTGGCGGCGGCGCGGCGCGAAAGCCGGGAACTCGACGAGGTGGAGTACGCGTTGATTGAGGCATGTAACCGCATTGTCGGCCTTCCCCGGAAGCTGACATAGTGACGTAGACATATCGATACCCCCGTATCGGGCAAGGAGAGCGAGCAACGATGAAGTGCCCCAAGTGTCCTGGCATGATGCAGACCTACGAGCGCAACGGGGTCCACATTGAGCAGTGCAACAGCTGCCGAGGGATCTTCCTGGACTACGGCGAGCTGGAATCGCTGACCCGGATGGAAGCTCAGTACCAGGCGCCTCCGCCGCCTCCGCCCGCCGCACACGGCCCTGCGTGGGGCGCGCCCGTGCACGGCGGCCACTACGGCCACGGTCACTACGGCCACCGCAAGAGCTGGTCGCAGATGTTGTTCTCGTCGTAAGGCGACTCGCAAGCGACCATAATTTCGGAACCCGACGCCGCGTTCGGTAACGTGAGTTATCCCAGCGGGGCGTCGGGTTCCGTTGGTGCATAGCGGAGGTCGTGCGACACATGGTGATGGGACCGACCCACGCGCTGACCGGAGCCCTCGCTTGGCCCGCCGCGGCGGGCCTCACCACGACGCTGCTGCACCGCACCCAAACCCCGGTCGAGCTTGCCATCTACACGGCAGTCTGCGCGGGCGCGGCGCTGCTGCCCGACATGGACTGCTCGGGCAAGGTCATGACCAACCGCGGCGGAGCGACGGTGGCCCGCACCTTCGGAGTCTTCTCGCTGTTCTTGGCCGAGTGCATCGAAAAGCTCGCGCTCGCGGTGTATTTGGTAAGCCACACCCGCAAGGACGGCAAGCGCCGCAACGGCCACCGGACGTTCACCCACACGTGGGTCTTCGCGGCGCTGCTGGGCTTCGGAGTTGCGAAACTGGCTGCGCGCTTTGGCGATCCGGTGCTGATCGGGGTCCTGTTCTTCACGGTCGGCCTCGCGGTGCGCGGGCTCATGGCGGACTGGGCCCGGCGCAGCGGCTGGCTGCTCACCACGCTGGTCGGCGTGTCGGCGACGATCCTTGCGCTGCAAGTACTTCCGGAGGGCGTCGACCCCGTATTGCTCGGCGCCTCGATCGGCGTCGGCTGCCTGGTGCACACCCTCGGCGACATGATCACCCGGGCGGGCTGCCCGGTGCTGTGGCCGGTCCCGATCGCGGGCCAACTGTGGTTCGAGTTCGCGCTGCCGGACCCGATCGCCGTCCGCGCGGGCGGCCGCTTCGAGACCGCCGCCCTGCGACCGCTGCTCACCCTCGCACTGCTGGCCGCCGTCGCCTGGCAGGTCCCCACCCTGCGCGGCCACCTCATAGACTTCCTCCCCCGCTCGTAAAGCTCCAGAAGGACCCGTGACGTGCGCAGGGCCTCGCCGGCAGTCACGGGTCATTCCGGGGTTACTCGCCGCGGAACTGCGGCGGGCGTTTTGCGAAGGTTGCGGCAAACGCCTCGCCGAGATCCTCGGACGGGAGGAACGCGGAGTTCCACAGCGCGACGTAGCGCAGGCCCTCGGCCACCGCGGGCGCGGTGCGCTGGTCCATGACCCGCTTGACGCCCTCCACCACCAGCGGCGGGTTCGCGGCGATCTCGGCGGCCATCGCGTCCGCCGCGGCGATCAAGGCCGCCGGATCCGGGAACACGTCGTTGACCAGGCCGATCTTCTCGGCGCGGGCGGCGTCGATGTCCTTCCCGGTGAAGGCCAGCTCGCGCAGGTTGCCCTCGCCGATGATGGCGGGCAGCCGGTGCAGCGACCCGATGTCGGCGACGATGGCGACTTTGGCTTCCCGGAGGCTGAACTTGGCCTCGGCGGAGGCCAGCCTGATGTCGGCGGCCGCGATCAGGTCCAGGCCGCCGCCGATGCACCAGCCGTGCACCGCGGCGATCACGGGCTTGCGGCAGTCGGCCACCGCGGTGACGGCTGCCTGCATGCTGCGGATCGCGTCGTGGAAGACAGTGCGCGGCTTCGCCAGCGCCCGGTCGGCCAGCACCGGCGCGAGAAACCCGCCCATGGCCTTGAGATCGAGGCCGTAGCTGAAGTGGTCGCCGGAGCCGGCGAGCACCACCGCGCGCACCTGCGGGTCTGCGTCCAGCCCGCCGAACACCTCCGGCAGTTCCCGCCAGAAATCCGGGCCCATCGCGTTGCCTTTGCCCGGCCCGACCAGTGTCACCCGCGCTACGTGATCCGCCACCGCCACGGTGAATGCTTTCCACTCCGTCATGAGGTTGGATCCTAGGACCTGTCCAGAACGACCCGTGCGGTGCGTTCAGCGCAACTCGTGGGTCGTTCTGGACACGGAGGTTCTGGACCACACGCCGGCGGGTCAGGCGCGGCTGGGGTTGCCTGCGAGGAGGACGGGATCAGCTGAGGTGCGGCTGTAGGCGGCGCGGGCGTTGGCGATGAGGTCGTCGCGGGGGCCCGCCAGGGCCAGGGCGACCAGGGCTCGGTCGGCCTCCGGGCCGATGCCCGGGTGGACCCGCAGCGGCCTGCCCGCCACCGCGGCGGCGAACTCGTCCTCGAAGAGCACCCGCAGCGGATCGTCCGGGCGCCGGGCGAAGACGGCCGCCGAGGCGCCGCTGGGCGGGCGGGACGCGGTGTCGACGAGCAGTTTGTGCAGCGCGACGGCAGGCGCGCTGGCCTCCTCGCCGCGCATCTCCACCTCGGTGAACCCTTCGGCCAAAGCCGCGCCCGGGTCGAAGCGCCCGTTGTGGAAACAGCGGTCCGACAGCTCCGCGCGCCAGTTCTTGTAGCCGCTCACCACGTGCGGGAGAGTGTCGCGCGGACGGTCCGGGTCGGCGCCGAGATACGTGGAGATGAGCACCTGCTGTGCGCTGCGGCGGGCCAGGAAAGCGCCGGTCACGTCGAGCGCGTGGCCGAACTCGCGCACCGCGGTCGCGTAGACCGGACGTTGCAGGTCCGCGTCGACCAACTCGGCGAACCGGCTCGGCTCGCGGACGTAGTCGACGTTGAACAGGATGCATCGCGTATACGGCTCCGGGCCGGTCTCACCTTCGACCCAGTCCCATTCCAGACGCGTCGGCTCGGCGTCCGGCAGCGCGGCGACGCCCACCCGGCGGATCTCGGCGACCGGGTACTTGGCGAGCATGTCCGCCAGGGCGGCGGCGATCTCGCCCAGCACCGACTCGTCCAGCGTCGGCGTGTCGAACCCGACGAGCTCGACGTCGTGGCGCTCTTGGAGCTCCTCGGTCGGAACGGCTGCGGGCGGCTTCGCCGGAGCCGCCTTCGCGGACTTGGGGGCGCCGGGCTTCGCCTGCGCGGCGGCGGCCTGCTTCTTGGGCTGCGGCTTCCACGGGTTGGACGGCCCGCGCGGGGTCGACGGTTGGGCGTCGCGACCGGCCCCCTGGTTGCCGGGCGCCGTGGCGCCGCCGGGTTTCGAGGACCCCGGCCGCGACCAGGGGCTGTCTGCGGGCTTGCTCTGAGCGGCCTTGCGGCTGGCCGCTTCCTTCTTGTCCCACGGGACCGGGGCGGGTGCGCCCGTCTTCGGCGCGGACGCGCGTTTGCGGCCCGGCGCGCTGCCCGGCTGGGCCGAGACCGGGTTGTCGGAGCCGGGGGTGCGGCCGTTCTTGTCGCCCGGCTTGCCGTCGCCCGGCTGCTTGGACTTGTCGCCGGAATTCTTGTCGCCCTGCTTGTCGCTCGACTTGCCGGACTGGTCGCCGGGCTGTTGTTGCCCGTTCGTCCGGTCGGGCGTACCGGAGCGCGATCCCGGTGTGGCACCGGGTGTAGCGCCCGGCGCGACCTGCTGTGGCACCGCGCCGTTGGCCGGCGGCATTTGCTGCTGCGGCCAGTTTCCGGCGGGCTGCAAGCCGTTCGGCAGCAGTCCGTTCGGGTCGGTGCTGTTGTTGATGAAGTTGCCGAGCTGCTGGTCTTGGTTTTCGAAGGTGTCGGCTGTGCCGCGCACGCCTTGGCCCAGCGCCCGCAGGTTCTCCACCGTCTGTTCCAGCGCCTCGACGCCCTTTTTCGAGTCGCCTAGGTACGTCTTCTCGAAGGCCTTGCCTGGCTCGTCATTGCCCCAACACGCGCCTTCCCGGGCAATGGTCGCCTTCAATTCGGCGACCGCCCGCTGCGCCTCTGCGGCGATGTCTTCGAACTCCGGAGCCAGAGCCCGCAACTGATCCGGGTCGACCCGCAACGAACCCATCTCGACATCATCGCCCACCTACCGCATTTCCCCATCCATGGGAAGAGAGTTCAGGGAACATCCATGTACATTTAACTCCAGAATGACCCATTCCGTGCGTTGGGCGCACGTCACGGGTCATTCTGGCGGTTTCTAGGCCGAGGTGGTGTCCAGCCGGGGCAGCAGGGGGGCGAGCGGGCGGCCGGTGAGGGTCA
>JABFVX010000339.1 GCA_013362555.1 Mycobacteriaceae bacterium | reverse complement strand
GCCGGCGGCACCAGGCACCCGCCGCCCACGAACAGCAGAGGAAGCGCCGCCAGCGCGAGACCGAGGCAGACCCGCGGGGTCTTGAACTTGCTCTGCGCGGCCAGCGCGCCGCCCCAGCAGACCGCGCCGAGCAGCAGCGCGGGCGTGGCGCACCACGGGATCGACGCGGTGTCGGCCCACCACGCCATGATCATGGCCGCCAGCGCGAGCGCGCCGACGACCAGCGTGCCGAGGCCGACCACCGCCGAGGTGTTCGCGTCGAACTCCGCGAACTCGCGCTCGTTGATCAGCGCCAGCGCGTCGGTGATGTCCTCGACGATCGGAGTGAATATCTCCGCCGACTCGACCGGGCTCAGGGCCAGCACGGCGCCGTCGGAGATGTCGTAGTCGGCCAGGCTGCGCCAGCGCGGAATCGCGGGCTCGCCGGGGCGGGCCAAGCTCCACTGTCCGGTGGGCGGGGTGAAGTCCACCGTCTCCTCGCCGATCGCCTCGCGCAGTACGCCCAGCAGGTCGTCGATGAACGTCTCGATGGTGAACTTGGTGGGCAGCACGACATCCACCTGATAGGTGGACACCATGACCGCCACCCGGGCGCGGGCGACCTCGCCGGAGGACTGTGCGCCGGGACTCGCGGACGGGCCGGGCGGGGCTGCGGTCGTCATCGACCTGCCTCGCGGTACGTCGGGAACTCGTCGGCGAGGTCGGCCGCCAGCTCTTCGAATGCCAGCAGGGTGTCGTGCTCGATCAGCCGCAGGTCTATCTCGCCGCCCTCCGCCAGGTGCGGGTCGAACGGCAGGATGTGGGTGGGCCGCTCGGCCGTCGCGAACAGCTTCTCGATCGCGGTCACGTCCACGTTCGGCTTGGCGGGCTGGTGGTGCACGATGGCGATGGTCGACTTGGCCACCAGCCGGTGCAGGCCGTGCGAGGACAGCCAGTTCAGCGTGGCGACCGCACCCATGACCCCGCCCACCGTGGCCGGGGTGACCACGAGCACCGCGTCGCTGGTCTCGAGCACTCCGCCGGTCACCGAGTCGAGTACGCCGGTGCCGCAGTCCGCGATCACCAGGTTGTAGTGGCGGCGCAGGACCTGCACCGCGGCGCCGTACTCCGCGCCGGTCATCGGCTGGCTCGCCTCGGTGGACCACGGCGACGCCACGACGACCAGGTCGGCGGAGTTCGTCGTGGTGTAGGACTGCACCGCGGAGAACGCGTCCACGTTGGTGGCGGCGGCGAGATCGCGCAGCGTCAGGCCGTACGGATGACGCACCGTGCGGGTGGACAGGTCGCCGAAGTCCGGGTTCGCGTCCACCGCGACCACGCGGTCCGGGCGCAGCGACGCGAACGTGGAGCCGAGCGTCGCCGCGGCGGTGGTGCGGCCGACGCCGCCCTTCACACTGATCACCGCGATCTGGTAGGTGCTGGGCAACTGCCGGCGGATCCGGGTGCGGCGGTCCTCCGACTTCTGCTCGGTCGCGGACAGGCCGAGGTTGAAGCCCATCTTGTTGAGCGCCCCGCGCATGCCGTGGGTGGAGCGCAACGTAGCGCGGCTGGCGGAGGTGACGCCGATGAGCATGTCGGCGGTGGCGTACACCGACGGCAGGATCTCGTGCCCGGTGCGGGCGATCTCGCGGCCGGTGACCTCGACAAGCGGCTCGGCATCGGAACCGTATTGCGCCGCCGTCGGACCGGTGGCCGCCCCGCTCTGATACGGCTGGCCGGACACGCCGTACGCCGACATCGGCGCGGCCTCGGCCTGGGTGTACTGGTACGCACTCGCTTGGTACTCGCTCGCCTGATACTCGCTCGCTTGGTACTCAGCGGCTTGGTACTCGCTCGCCTGGTATTCCGGAGTCTGGTATTCGGCGGCTCGGTACTCGGAGGTCTGGTACTCCGGGGTCTGGTACTTCGCGGCCTCGTACCGCCCGGCTTCCGGCTCCTCGGCTTCCGCCTGCGGGGCCTCGTAGTCCGGAACAGACGGCGCGGCGGGCTCCGCGGCGGCGTCCGGGAATGACACCGGCTCGCCGAAGGGGTTGTCGGCCACCGGGTCGTCCGCGCCGGCCTGCGACGACTGCGTTGAAACGACAGCGGGGGCAGGCGGCAGCGGCTCGCGCGGCGGCGCGGGAATCTCGGGCGGCTGCGCGGTCTCAGCGGACGCGGCGGTGGTGAAAGCCACTTGGTGGCCGGTGATGGTGGGAGGCTGCAAGTGACCGGCGCCGGACTGCGTACCAGCCTGAGTGCTGGGTTGATCGGATGTCTCGGAAGCAAAAAGCGCTGCGTAGCCATTGCGCGACGGTGGTCTGGTCATGATGTCGTGCCTCCCAAATCAGTCCGTCTTGTATCAAACCAGCTTCGGACGGGTAGCAATTCCACGAGGGCGGCTATTCCCGCGTGCACGGCCGCGTCGTCGCCGGGCAGATACGTGGTCCAGAGCTGATCGTCGATCCCGTATCGCGGCGTTACGACCATGCGGCCCGCCTCGGAATCCACCACGGTGAGGCTGATGCGCGGCTGCACTCTCCCATCGACCGAGTACTGGCCCAGGACCACCTCGGCCCGGCGGGTGGGCTCGTTCAGCGCCCTGGCCACTACGGTCGCTGCGTGCCGCTCGGCGCCCAGCTCCACGAACGCCTGGCGCACGTCCTCCGCCGTCCCCTCGACCTCGCGCAGCTGTGCCTGGGTGGCGGTGAACGAGGTGAACCGCAGGGCGGGCTTCGGCCCCAGCGCCGCGAGCAGTGCCGCGGAGATCGTGCCCAACTGTTTGGTGTCGTTGTACACCTGCTGGATCACCAGGTGATCCTCCAGCCGCACCGCCAGCACGTGCAGGTCGTCCCGGCGCACCAGCGACATGCGCAGCATTGTCAGCGGCGTGCGGTCGGGTCCGAGGTCCACGATCCGGACCACCATCTCCATGTCCGGGCGATCCAGGCAGTGCAGCCATTCGGCGACGTGGGGGTGCACCCGGTCGCCCGCAACCTCGTCTCCGTCGGCGTCTCGGACGATAATGCCCGCGTCGACGAGCTGGTTGCGGACGACCGCGTGTACCTGTTCCCGATGGTCGACCCGGAAGATGTTCGGCCGGAGCATCAACACCTGCGGGTAGGAGTCGATGCCGACCAAGTCCTTCAGGACCAGGGCGGCATCGACGTTCACATCAATCGCGACCGGATCGGTTTCCACACCTTCACCAAACAAACCGTGACTCGGTGCGGCCTCACCGCACCGAATCGGACGACAGGCCGACGAGATTACCTCGTCACTAGACGTTGATGGCCAGGAATTTGTTGCCCTGGTTCTTGTCCGTGACATTCATCAGGCCGCCTTCGCCCGCGACCTCCTTGATCTTGTTCTTCAGCTTCGTCACCTCGGTCTGGTAAGCAGCCAGGGCCTTGATGACTTCCTGAGCCTTGGGCCCGAAGCCGACCTCGGCCGCGGCACCCTTGAAGTCGACGAGGAGCTGGTCCGCGAAGGCCTTGATGTCGCCGTTGTTCTTCTCGATGCCGGTGGCGATCGCGTTGAAGTTCAGCGAGCTGGTCTCAACGCCGCTGTAGTTGTAAGTGATTCCCATGTCTGTTCCTCTTGGTCTGAGTGTTCAGTGGACTAGAAGGCGGTGTCGATCTTGCCGGTGGCCGCGTGACCAGCGGAACCCGCGAACGAGTCGACGCTCGCTTTGCCGTCCAAGCCGAATGCGGTGGCACGGTTGACCTGCGCCGCCAGCTCCATGTCGTGGGTGTCGATGCTCGTACCCGCGTCGGACAGCACGTTGATCACAGTCTGCAACGTCTGCGCCAGCTTGCTGCCTGCGGTGTGCGCGTCGAACATCGCGTTGGCGATTGCCTGACCCGCACCCGGGCTCTTCACGTAGGCCTCGAGCTCGTCCTTGATGCCGAGCGTGGCCTTCATGTAGCCCTCGTGCTCACCCTGCAGACCCATCGCCTTCTTGGCCGCAGCCTGAATCGTGGCGGGGTCTGCATTAAGGTTGTAAACCATTCTTGTTCCTTTCCCGGTGGGATTTACCCTTTGACCTCGGTGCTGTCACCGGGGACGTTTATCTCGTTGGGACCGACTTCGCGGTGTCCTCGCGCTCGTCGTCGTCGACGTATTCCAGAACGCCCACGGGGAGCGCCGATTCGAGCACCGGCGTGTCCTCGTGATCGTCGGATGCGTCCAGAACTCCGATCACGGGTGGCTGTTCGAGGACTGGCACCTCCTGGGGTTCGCCGGGAACATAAACTTTGGACTCGCTGTTCTCCTCGCGCCGCTTGCGCATTTGCTTCTTGGCGGCGGAGACCTTGCGAATCGGCGCCCGCACCGGGGCGTTGGCCGGGGCATTGGACGCGCCGTAGGCGGTGCCGTTGCTCCAGTTGGCGGGCATCCGGAATCCGGTGGCCGCGCCTGCCATCGACCCCATGCTCCCCGGCGTCATGCCGAGGCTGAAGAAGCCGCCCGCCATCATGGAGCCCATCATGGCCATCTGCGTCGACGAGTAGGGCGAGGTGCCCAGCGGCGACGGCGGCGGATTGCCGTTGGTGAGCGGGTCCATCCGGTCGAGCTGCTGCTGCAGCTGGTTCATGTCGGTCGGAGCCTGTGACTGTTCCGGCGCCGACGGCTGCGACGGCTGGTCCGGGTTGGTCGGCTGGTTCGGCGTGGTGTCTGTCGGCGGGTTGCTGGGCTGGTCGGTGTTGGTCGGCTGGCTCGGCGTGTTGTCCGTCGGCCCCGGCGTGGTGTCCCTGACATACCCCGGCCCGGTGTCCTGGGTGGCGAAGTG
>JABFVX010000314.1 GCA_013362555.1 Mycobacteriaceae bacterium | reverse complement strand
AAGGTCGCGACCAACGCCGCCTGGATCGCGGGACCTGCCGCGCCCGCCGCGGTGAACTTGGCGGCGGCACGCTGGAACACCATGCCCGCCCGGGCATCTCGACCGGACAGCAAGAGGTTGCCCCAGGCGAACTCCGCGGCCGCGGACAGGCCGAGGTCGAGGTGGGGCGAATCCTGCCACCGAGCGGGTGGCATATCCGCGGCGGCGTCGAGTACACAGCGGCCAAGCAGCTCCTCGGCGTTGTCGAGCTCGCCCGCGTACACCGCCATCAGTGCGAGTTTGGCGATGGTGCGCTGGCGCAAGGGAGTCGGACGGGCGCCGCAGACGTGCAGCGCGCGTTCGGTCATCAGTTTCGTCGCCCGAAATCCGCCTTTCAGGTAGGCGATTCGCGACTCGAACAGCAACGCGCACATCTCTAGTCCGACTTCGGCCGTGTCGGGCTCGGCGGCCGCCAGTTCAACCGCGGTGCGGATGTTCGGCCATGCCTGCTGTGCCCATTGCAGCATGGCTGCACCGTCCGGTCCGCACCAGCCGGCCGCAACGCCAGCGACTCGGGAACGGTAGTAACGCACGTATGACTCGGTCACATTGGTGATTTCGTCGCTCCCGCGCTCGCGCAGGCGCTGCCGCGCGTACACACGCAGGCTCTCGACCAGCGAGTACCGCACGACGGTCGGCGACCAGTGCACTGTCACCAGCGACTGGTCCGCCAGGCCGTGCAGAACCTCTTCCACTGTGTCGCGCGTAAGTCCGCCGCCGGGCCTGCCCTCCTGGTCCGCGCAGACCTGTTCCACGGCCTCCAGCTCCACTCCGGATTCGGGAGTGACACTGCGGTTGTCGATGTCGTAGCCCGCGGCGAACACCGACATGCGCTCGAACAGCAGCCGCTCGACGTCGGAGCAGAGCCGATACGACCAGCCGATGGCGTCGCCGACGCCGTGGTGCCGGGCGTCCACGCCGATCGTCGCGCTCGTCGTCCATGCCAGCCTACGGTCCGCTTCGGGCTCCGTGGCCAGGTCGGACAGTATCGTCGCCAGCGGCTGCCGCACCAGCCGTGCGGCGGCGAGCCGCAGGTAGAGCGGATGGTTGTGCAACCGTCGGCAGATCGCCGCGACAGACTCCTCATAGTCGCTTTCGGGCAGCGGTTTCCCGGCCAGCAGGGCTCGGCGCCGGAACAGCTCCACTGCGTCGGCGCACGACAGCGGCGGCACAGCGACCCGGTGCTCGTCGACCCAGCCGATCGGCCTGCGGCTCGTCGCCAACACGCACACCGATCCGACCGCCGCCAACACGTCGGCGATCACCTGACCCGCCGCGGCGGCCACGTGCTCGCAGTTATCCAGCACCAGTATGGTTTCCGGGCCGTGCCCAGTCGGATTCGCCTGCTCCAGCGCGTTCACCACCGCCTGCCGCGTAGTGCAGGCTTCGGCGGCGTCCGCTTCCAGAACGACCTGGGCGATTTCGTCCAGGACGGCGCTCTCGTCCGCCCCGGCCTGCAAGCGGGCCAGGCCGACCCAGTGCACTGTCGCTCCGGTCGACGCGCGGTAGCGGGCAACCGCTTCGGCGGCCAATGCAGTCTTCCCGATGCCGCCCGCGCCGAGCAGGGTGATGAGCCGAGCCCGACGCAGCAGCAGGGTCAGCACTTGACCAATCTCGCGGCCGCGACCAATGAAACCGTCTGATGTCGTTGACATGTCACCTCTTTCGCCGTGGCACTCTGTCGGTCTCCATCCGAACCTGCTGTGCGAGTTCGGCGGGCACGCGGTCGACGATGTCGTCGCGGGTTCCGATGCCGAGTTTGTGGAGCACTGCCGCCATTTGGGCATCCACCGTCTTGCGGGAACTGCCGCGCCTGGCCGCGATCGCGGTGTTGGTCCAGCCCGACGCGGCCAGCAGCGCGACGTCCTTCTCCGCGCGGGTGAGCTGCTGCCACGAGGCCGACGCGACCGACGCGGCGCGGTGGGGTTGCAGCGTGCCGAGCGCAAGCCGGTACACCTCGTCGAGCTCCGGACGCAGCTCTTCGCCCGCCGCCCGGGCAAGCCGGTACTGGTCGGCTCCCAGGAACTTCCGGGCCGCGGCGTGCGCCATGTCGACTTCCGTGCGGAAGATTCCCAATCGGTACACGTCGATGCCGACCCACACGCGCAGCCGCTGCGCGCCGCCGAGAAGCTGAGCGGTCTGAACAGCCAGTGCCGGAATGCGGCTCTGGTCCACCGGATCGGACGACACCAGATCGCCGAGCAGGCGGCCCGCCGCGCCGAGATAGATGTGGACCGCGCAGAGGCCCGCGAACCGCTCCCGGGCCGCGATGAGACCGGTGAGGGTGCCGCGGGTCGCGGCCATGGCTTCCGCGGCTTTGCCGCTGCGCGTCAGACCCATCGCCTGCACCAGGGTCGCCCACGCGCGCGCCCAGTCCGATCCCGACGAGTCCGCCAGAATCCGGAAGCGCGCGGCGAATTCAGCCGCCTGCTGCGCAGTTCCCAGCTGCGCTGCCGCTGCCGCGGCCGTCAGTTCACTGTGGAGCGCGCCCCCTTTGCGGCCGCGCCGGGTGAACTTCGCCGCTGCCCGCAACGCCACGGTGATGGCTCTCGGGTCGCCGGCTGCCCAAAGCTGGTGCGCCCAAGTGAACTCTGCCTCCGCCGACATTCCGATGTCGTCGCCGCAAGCACGCCAGTCCTGCTTTCGCGCTTCCGCCGCGCAGATGTCGAGCATCCGGTTCACCGTGTCGAAATCGCCCTGACACAGGGCCGCGAGCGCGGAGGCCGCCACTGTCCGCAGTTGCAGCGGTGCGGCGTCGACGCCCTGCGCGCGGCTGGCGGCCAGGGTGCGCTCGGACATGGCCTGCAGCTCGCGAAAACTGCCTTTGACGAACACAATCCGCGACTCGAACAGGTGCACACAGATCTCGAGTCCGATTTCGGCTGCCCCCGGCAGCGTCGTCGTCAGCTCGACGGCGGTCTGGATGTTCGGCCACGCCTGCACGGCGTCGAGCAGCAGCTCCCTGCCGCCCACCTCGCACCAGTTCGCCGCGGCATACGCCAGCTTGTGCTGGTAGAAGCGCACGTAGCGCCAGGCCAGTCGCTCTTCCTCGCCGTGCGGGCGCTCGGCCATCCGCTGCCGGGCGAACATCCGCAGACACTCCACCAAGGAGTACCGGACGGCGGTCGGAGTCAGATGCAACGTCACCAGCGACTGGTCGACCAACGCGTGCAAGGCCGGTTCGATCTCGGCTCGGACCAGCCGGAGCCGACCGGATTCGGCCGGGTCCGCATCGTCGGCATCGGCGCACACGAATTCAATGGCGTCCAGGCATATCCCGGTATCGGGCAGCACCGGGTCGGACCCGTCCGCTGCCGCGGCGTCGTATCCGGCCGCGAATACCGACATTCGGTCGAACAGCAGGCGCTCCGACTCCGAACACAGCTCGTAGGACCACGCGATCACGTCGGTCACCGCGCGGTGGCGGACTTCGCCGCCGAACCGCGCGCCGTCGGACCACTCCAGCCGCCGGTCGTCGACAGGCCCGCCGCTGACCTCCGACAGCAGCGTCGACAGCGACCTGTGCGCCAGCCGTGCGGCCGCCAGCCGCACGTAGAGCGGATGGTTGTCCAGCCGCCGACACAGCGTGGTGATGTCGGTGTCGTGCTCGGAGTCGGCCAAGGTCCGCCCGGTGAGCTGCGCCCGCATCCGGAACAGTGCGGACGCGTCCCGGTCCGCCAAGGGCGCGACGATGACCCGGTGCTCCTCCACCCATCCGATCGGCATGCGGCTGGTCGCCAGCACCGTCAGGCGCGGCACGGCGGCATGCAGGTGTAGGACGACGTCCGCGACCGTCGCGGCGACGTGCTCGCAATTGTCCAGAACCAGCACTGCTTCCGGATCGCGGCGACCGGACGAGGCGCCCGTCAACGTGCCGACGAGAGCGTCCCAGCTGGAACGCTCGGAGAAGTCCAGTTCTACTGCGGCTTGGGCGATCTCGGCCACCACCGCCGCCCGGTCGGCGCCTGCCTCAAGCCTGGCCAGCCCGGCCCACCGCACCTGGACCCCGGTGGAACTGTGGTAACGCCGGGCGACTTCAGCCGCGAGCCGGGTTTTGCCGATGCCGCCGGGGCCGAGAAGGGTGATCAGCCGCACGGGGCGCAGCATGAGCGCGACGACATCGCCGAGCTCGGTCGATCTGCCCACGAATACATCCGTGGCGGAATGGGTTCCGGATTCCCGTCCGTATTGCGCGTGCGCCATGGGTGTTCGCTACGCCCGCCTGCCTACCACGATGTGGCGCTCCCGCCCGGGCGATTCGGCCCGGTGGTGCGACAGCACCGGCGCGTGCTCCAGCCGGACGACCGTCGCCTTTCGCCTCACCTTCGCCGCCGCAGCCTTCGTCTGATCGCGGGCTCGGTGCAGATCCAGATTGGCGATGACCCTGCCGTAGCTGTCGTACCCCACTCCCGCCCAGATCATCGAGCGCGGGACCAGGCCGCGCGCCGTCAGGAGCCGGGCCAGCCCCCGGCACTGATTCAGGATCGGGCTATCGGCGCAGGTGCGCACGGCGCGCTGCCACACCTCCGGACCGCCCACATCCAGATCCCAGTCGCCAGGACGCTCGGCGCACGGCGGGGGATGCCGAGTCGGCGCGGTCGCGCGGTTCGTTGAGAACATGCATTCAGCATGGTCAGGCGACCAAGACGCTGCATCGGTAAGTCATAGGTATACACCGAGTTGCATAGCGGCCGCACCTCACACCCGTAGCGCGCATCCCCACCCCCCACAG
>JABFVX010000395.1 GCA_013362555.1 Mycobacteriaceae bacterium | reverse complement strand
TCACCGGGGACCAGGTACTCGCGACCGCCCGCGCCGGCGACCGGGCAGGCACCGTGGGGGACCAAGTACTCGCGACCGCCCGCGCCTGCAACCGGGCAGGCACCGTGTGGGACCAAGTACAAGAGGCCGCCCGCGCCGACGGCAGGCCGGTCACCGGGGACCAGGTACTCGCGACCGCCCGCGCCGTCGGCCGGGTCGGCACGGTGGTGGACCATTACGAGCTGGGCCCGATCGCGGCCGCGCTGGTCAAACGCACCGTCGCGGCGGACACCGCGCTGACCGCGGGTCCGTGCGCCGCGGCCATCGACCCGGATTCGATCCCGGCCCACGACGGCGTCCAGGCCGGCAGGCTCGCGGTCGAGCGGCTGCGCGGAATACCCGGGCGCTCATAGCCGGTTCTGGTGTACGGATCCATTCGAAGGAGGAAACCGTGCCCGGCATCCTCGAGGCGGTGTGCATCGTCCACACCGAGCACGACCTCGGCAAGCGGAACCTCCGTTCGGCCATCGACAAGCGGCCGGTCGACGGGCCGGTGGAGATTCGCGAACTCGGACCGGCGGGCGACCACGTCTGCGACACCAAGCACCACGGCGGCGTGCACCAGGCCGTTTACGCATACGCCGAGGAAGACGCCCAGCGCTGGAGCTCGGAACTGGGCAGGCCGGTGCCTGCGGGCTGGTTCGGGGAGAATCTGCGCATCAGCGGACTCCCGGTGAGCGACGCGGTTTTCGGCGCCCACTGGGCGATCGGCGACGTGCTGCTCGAGGTCTCCGCGCCGCGCGTGCCCTGCGCGACCTTCCAGAACTGGACCGGCGAGCAGCAGTGGGTGAAACGCTTCACCCTGCGCTCCGACACCGGCGCCTACTTCCGCGTCCGCGTCCCCGGCACGGTCCGCGCCGGGGACGCGGTCCGCATCGTCCACACTCCCGCGCACGGCATCACCGTCCGCGACCTGTTCACCGGAGCCGACCCGGACCGCCTCCACCGCCTCCGCACCGAAGAGCCCACCGTCTCCGACGACGTGATCCGCCAAATCGACCGCCACCTCAGGATCCTGAACGCGTCCTCCCTTCACAACGCGCCCTCCCTTCAAACGGAGTGAACGAAGGACGCAGTCCGGACCCTGGGGTTGGATGGGGACGTGAGCGTCGAACTCGTCGAGGTGGTCCGGTCCGGGTTCCGGGAGTGCGTGCACCGCGGGTCGGCGGTGATACTGCGGCCGGACGGAACGGCTGAGCTGGAGCTCGGCGCGGTGCACGCTCCGATCTTCCCGCGCTCGACCAACAAGCCGATGCAGGCGCTGGCGCTGCTGCGCTGCGGCTTCGAGCCGGTGGACGCGGCCGAGCTCGCCATCGTCGCCGCGTCGCACTACGGCGAGCCCGAACACATCCGGCTGGTGCGACGCCTGATGGAGCGGCACGGGGTGGCCGAAGATCTGCTCGGCTGCCCGCCCGATCTGCCGTTGGCCGAATCCGCCCGGGCCGCTGCCGTCACCGCCACCGGCCCGGCGCGGATCTACATGAACTGTTCCGGAAAGCACGCCGCCATGCTGGCCGCCTGCCTGCACAACGACTGGCCGGTGGCGGGCTACCTGGAACCGGGGCACCCGCTGCAGAAGGTCGTGATCGAGACGATCGCCGAGCTCACCGGCCAGGCGAGCGGCTCGGACGCCCTCGGCGTCGACGGCTGCGGGCTGCCCATCGTGCCGGTCTCACTGACCAACCTGGCCCGCGCTTACGCCCGATTCGTCACCGCGACACCGGATCTCCCGCAGCGCCGGGTCGCCGACGCGGTGCGGGCCCACCCCCGGCTCATCTCGGGCACGGATGCGCCCGACGAGCGGCTGATGACGGCCACTCCCGGCTTGTTCTGCAAGATCGGGGCCGACGGCGTGCACGCGGGCGCGCTGCCCGACGGCGCCACGTTCGCCTACAAGCTCGACGACGGGCACGACCGGGCCCGAGTGCCGCTCACCGCGGCGTTGCTGCGCCGGATCGGGGCGCCGTGGACCGATGGGCTGGCGGCAATGGCCGAAACCCCCGTTCTCGGCGGAAGCAGACCAGTCGGCTCAATTCGAGTGATCCCCGGCGTGCTGTAAAACACAACGTTTTTGCACGGCGGATTGGCTCGGAGCAGGCTGTCCAGGGCAAACGGTCCGCCTCCCAAGCTCGGGGGCGATGTTGTCGTGGACTCCTTGGCGCAAGACTACGATCGGCACGCTAAGGTGTGTAGTAGGAAGATACTTAATCGAAACGGGGCCGCCGCCTTCCCCTGGCCGCCCCGCAGAAGCGCGAGGGGGTAGCCCCATGGGTCGAGGCCGGGCTAAGGCTAAACAGACCAAGGTCGCTCGCGAGCTGAAGTACAGCTCGCCGACAACGGACTTCGAGAGCCTGCAACGGGAGCTGTCCACCAGCTCCGGCAGTGGTCCCGGGGGCCGCGGCGGCCTGCTGTCCGCCGACGACGACCGCGAAAAGTCCCGCTGGGAAAAAGAGGACGACGAAGACGACTGGCGCCGCTGACCCGCGCCGGGAGCCCTCCCCGACCAGACACCCCGTGACCGCACCCGGCCACGGGGTCTATTGGCACTGGCCTACCCTGCGCCTGCCGAATCCCGCGGACTGACACGGTCTCCCGAAATCCAAAATGACCCGTGAAGTGCGATAGACGCACTTCACGGGTCATTCTGGATTCAAGGGCTAGAAGCGGGGGTGTTCGCCGTGGAGCAGGACGCGCTCGGTGTCCGCCTGTTTGGCCGGGATCTTCTTCACAGTGCCCAGCGTCCAGCAGGTGATGTGGCGGGCGGTGAGCACGGCCAAGGCCCGGTCGACGTCCTCCGGGGCGACGACGGCCACCATGCCTACGCCCATGTTGAACGTGCGCTCCATCTCGGCCCGGTCCACCCGGCCGCGCTGGGCGATCAGGTGGAAGATCGACGCGGGCGTCCAGCTGCCGCGGTCCAGCTCGGCCACCAGGCCCTGCGGCATCACGCGCGCCAGGTTGCCCGCCAGGCCGCCGCCGGTGACGTGGGAGAAGGTGCGCACGTCGGTCTCGGCGATCAGGGCCAGGCAGTCCTTGGCGTAGATCATCGTCGGCTCGAGCAGCTCCTCGCCGAGAGTGCGGCCGAACTCCTCCACGTGCCCGGACAGCGCCATGTGGGCGTCCTCCAGGAGCACCTTGCGGGCCAGGCTGTAACCGTTGGAGTGCAGGCCCGAGGAGCCCATGCCGATCACCACGTCTCCGGGCCGGACCCGGTCCGGCCCGAGCACCGCGTCGGCCTCGACGACGCCGACGCCGGTGGCCGAGAGGTCGTAGTCGTCCGCGGCCATCACGCCCGGGTGCTCGGCGGTCTCGCCGCCCAACAGGGCGCAGCCCGCCCGGACACAGCCCTCGGCGATGCCCGAGACGAGTTCGGCGACCCGCTCCGGGACCACCTTGCCGACGGCGATGTAGTCCTGCAGGAACAGCGGCTCCGCACCGCACACCACCAGGTCGTCCACCACCATCGCGACCAGGTCGAGGCCCACGGTGTCGTGCTTGTCCATGGCGCGCGCCACCGCGATCTTGGTGCCCACGCCGTCGGTGGAGGCGGCGAGCAGCGGCTCCTTGTAGTCCTTCTTGAGCGCGAACAGCCCGGCGAACCCACCGAGCCCGCCCTGCACCTCTGGCCGGCTGGCCCGCTTCGCCAGCGGCCCGAACAGCTCGACGGCGCGGTCTCCTGCCTCGATGTCCACACCGGCTGCGGCATAGGACGTGGGGCTCTGCGGCTGCTCAGCCATGGGACGACGGTGCTCCAAACCTGATCGACGACATGCGGGGCGCGCGGGGCGCGCCCACCAACGCTACCTCCTGGCCCGAACCAGGACTGAACAAGTCCACCCACAAACCGGAATGCCCAGCCAACCGTGACCAGCGCGCACGCGTGTCGTTACCCCGCGTCGGGCCCCTGCTCCCGAACCTGGCGGCGCACCGCCGGATCCGGCTCGAGAACCGCGGCGACCAGGCGCTTCGTGTACTCCTCCTGCGGATCGCGCAGTATTCGCGCCACGGGCCCCTGCTCCACCAGGCGACCGTGCCGCAACACCGCGACCCGGTGGCAGAGCCGGTCCACCACGGCCAGGTCGTGACTGATGAACAGGCAGGCGAACCCGAACTCGGCCTGGAGCTCCTCGAACAGGTCCAGCACTCTGGCCTGCACCGACACGTCCAATGCACTGGTGGGCTCGTCGGCGATGAGCAGATCCGGGCGCAGGACCAGGGCTCGGGCGAGTCCCGCGCGCTGGCGCTGGCCGCCGGACAGCTCATGCGGGTAGCGGGCCGCGGCGTCCGCGGGCAACGCCACCGCGTCCAGCATCTCGCGCACCCGGGCGGCGGTCTCCGACCGGCTGCCCTGCCGATGAACCAGCAATGGCTCAGCTACCGACTCCCCGACGATGAGCCGGGGATTGAGCGACGTGGCCGGATCCTGGAAGACGAAGCCGAAGCGGCGGCGGACCGGGCGCAGCGCGCGCTCGCGCCTTCCGACGATGTCGTGCCCGAGCACCCGGATCGCGCCCGCGGTGGGTCGCTGCAGCGCCGCCGCACAGCGCCCGATCGTCGACTTGCCGGAACCGGATTCGCCCACCAGGCCCAAGGTTTCGCCCGGCCCGACGGCGAGGCTGACGCCCTCGACCGCCGAGCGCGGCGCACCGGGGAAACGCACACTGAGATCACGGATTTCGAGCGCCGGCTCGGCGGCGGCAGTGGCCGCGGCAGCCGCGCTGCCACCGGCGTCGACGGTCAGCCGCGGGACGGCCGCGAGCAGGCTCCGGGTGTACTCGGCCCGCGGAGCGACGAAAAGATCGTCGACACCGGCCTGTTCGACGACGCGGCCGTCCTTCATCACCACGACCCGGTCGGCCAGGTCGGCGACGACGCCCATGTTGTGGGTGATCAGCAGGATGGCGCTGCCGATGCGGTCGCGCAGATCGCGCAGCAGGTCGAGGATTTCCGCCTGCACCGTCACGTCCAGGGCGGTCGTGGGCTCGTCCGCGATGATCACCTTCGGCTCGCAGGCGATGGCGATGGCGATCACCACGCGCTGTTTCTGGCCGCCGGAAAGCTCGTGCGGGTAGGCGTCGACCCGGCGCTCCGGGTCCGGCAGGCCGACCAGGCGCAGCAGCTCGACGGCGCGCGAGCGGGCCTGCTTGCGGGAGGCCGTGGTGTGCGCGCGAATCGCCTCGGAGATCTGGAAACCCACGGTGAACAGCGGGTCCAGCGCCGCGCCCGGCTCCTGGAAAACCATCGCGACCGCGCCGCCGCGCAGCGCGGTGAGCTCCCTGGCGCTCATCCGGGTGACCTCGTGCGCGCCGACGGTGACAGCGCCGCGCACCCGCGCCGTCGCGGGCAGCAGACCCATCGCGGCCCGCGAGCTCACCGACTTGCCTGACCCCGATTCGCCTACCACGGCGAGCACCTCGCCCGGGAACACCTCGAACGACACCTCGTCCACGGCGTGGACCGGCCCGGCGTCGGTGGCGAACGTCACCGACAGCGCATCCACCCGCAGCGCGGGCGCCGCCGCGGAGCGGTCGGCAGGCGAGGTCACGGTTTCCCTCCCGCTCGAGCCGCGGACACCCGCGTGCGCAGCAGCGGGTTGAGCACCTCGTTGAGGCTCTCGCCCACGAGCGTCATGCCCATGACCACCAGCACGATCGCCACTCCGGGGAAGACGCTCGTCCACCAGAAGCCGTTGGAGATGTCGCCCAACGCCTTGTTCAGGTCGTAGCCCCACTCGGCGGCCTGGGTGGGCTCGATGCCGAAGCCGAGGAAGCCGAGGCCCGCCAGGGTGAGGATGGCTTCCGCGCCGTTGAGCGTGATGATCACCGGCAGCGACTGCGTGACGTTGGCAAGTATGTGCCGGAACAGGATTCGCGCCGTCGACGCCCCTGTCACCCGAGCCGCGTCCACGTACGGCTCGGTCTTCACGGCCACTGTCGCGTTGCGAATCACCCGGAA
The DNA here is from genome assembly GCA_013362555.1 of Mycobacteriaceae bacterium. Lineage (GTDB taxonomy): Bacteria > Actinomycetota > Actinomycetes > Mycobacteriales > Mycobacteriaceae > JABFVX01. The sequence continues at coordinate 31,293 of JABFVX010000395.1, read as the reverse complement.
GTACTGCGGCACGAACACCGCGGTGATGGCAATCGCGGCCGCAGCCAACCCGCCGAAGCCGGACGAGGAGCCGCCCGCCGCCACGATCGACACCACGATGGCCAACAGCAGCGACGGAAAGGCGTAGATCGCGTCCATGACCACGCCGAGCGCCCGGTCCACCCAGCCGCCCAGGTAGCCGGACACCAGACCCAGCGGCACGCCGACCAGCAGCGACAGCACCAGCGAGACGCCGATCACCTCCAGCGCGGTGCGCGCGCCCCACATCACCCGGGACAGAACGTCTTCGCCGCGCACCGAGGTGCCGAACCAGTGCTGCGCCGAGGGCGCGGCGTCGCGGGCGAAGGCCGCGACGCTCCCGTCGCCGCGCACCGCGCTGTTCTGGGCGAAGCCGTAGGGCGCCAGCAGCGGCGCGAAGAGCGCCACGAGGACGAACAGCCCGATCAACACCAGGCCCGCGACCAGCGTCGCCCGCTGCAGGCCCGCCGACATCCGGAGCAGCCGCAGGCCCGGGCGCCCGCGGCCCGCTACGGCTGCCATTTCGCCTGCGCCCGCGGCGCTCTCGGAGACGATGTCCGGTATCGCCATCAGAACCTCACCCTCGGGTCGATCAGGGCGACCGCCAGGTCGACCAGGAAGCTCATCACCGCGACCACCAGCGCGATGAAGGCGACGATGCCCTGCACCGCGACGAAGTCGCGGGCCTGCAGATACTGCGCCAACTGGAAGCCGAGACCCTTCCACTCGAAGGTGGTCTCGGTCAGGACCGCGCCTGCCAGCAGCATCGCGATGCACATGCCGATCACCGTCACCACCGGGACGAGGGCGTTGCGGAAGGCGTGGCGGTTGGTGACGATCCGCTCCGACAGGCCGCGCGCGCGGGCGGCGTCCACGTAGCCGCTGTGCAGCGTCTGAATCAGGTTGATCCGCACCAGCCGCAGGAACACCCCCGCCTCCAGCAGGCCGAGCGCCGCCGCGGGCAGCACGGCGTGGCGCAGCACGTCGCCGAGGTAGTGCAGGTTCCCGTACAGGACCGCGTCGACGACCATGACGTTGGTCTGCGGGTGTACGTGCTGCAGCGCCAGCTCGGTGGCAGTGGCAGCCCGTCCGCCGACCGGCAGCCAGCCCAGCCACACCCCGAAGACCAGCTTCAGCATCGCGCCGACGAAGAACACAGGCGCGGCATAGACCAGGATCGCGCCCAGCCGCAGGCCGACATCGACCGCGCTGTCGCGCCGCGTCGCCGCGTAGCGGCCGAGCGGGATGCCGACGGCGAAGGCCACCGCCAGCGCCCAGCACACCAGCTCCAGCGTGGCCGCGCCGTTGGTGGCGATCACCTCGCCGATCGCGCGGCCGTCCTGGGTGTGGCCGAAGTCGCCGCGCAACAGCCCGGACAGGTACTCCCAGTACTGCACCGACAGCGGCCGGTCGTAGCCCGCCTCGGCTTTGCGCTCGGCGATCTCCGCCGGCGGCAGGCGACCGCCCAGCGCCGCCGTGATCGGGTCGCCGATCACGCGCATCAGGAAGAACACGACCGTCACCAGAATCCACGCCGTCGGCACGATGAGCAGGGCGCGCACGCCCAAGTAGCGCAGCAGCGCCTGGGTGCGGCCCGCGCCCGCGGCGCTTCTGGGTGTCTCGGCTTCGGAGGTCATGACCTGCTCAAGGTGCTCAGTCGGAACCGGAACGACGCGTCGAGGGTGTCCTGGACTCCGCGGATGTCGTTGGCGGCCACCGCGATCTGTTCACCCGACACCAGCGGCAGCACCGGCAGGTAGGCCTCGGCGGCCAGCCGCTGGATGCGGCCGAGCAGCGCGCGCCGCGCGGCCGGGTCGGGTTCGCCGATCTCGCGCGCCAGCAACTCGTTGACGTCGGGGCTGGAGAAGTGGTTCTTCGTCATGTTGTTCGGTCCGAGGATCGGGGTGAGGTAGTTGTCGGCGTCCGGGTAGTCCGGGAACCAGCCCAGCTGGAACACCGGGTAGCTGTCCTTGGTGCGCTCCTCGTTGTAGGTGACCCACTCGGTGGACTGCAGGTTCACCCGGAACAGGCCGGTGGCCTCCAGTTGCGACTTGATCGCCGCGTACTCCTCGGCACTGGACGCGCCGTAGTGGTCGGAGTTGTACTGCAACTGAATCCGCACCGGCGTGCGCACGCCCGCGGCGGCGAGGAACCCGGCGGCCGCCTGCCGGTTGGGTTTCGCCCCGTAGACGTCCTTGAAACTGCTCGCCGCGCCCGGAAGCCCTTGCGGCACTGTCGAATAGGCTGGACGATAGGTGTCGCGGTAGACGTCGCGGGCCAGCGCTTCGCGGTCGACGGAGACCGCAACGGCCTTGCGGACGGCCAGTTTCCCGGCATCGTCGCCGCCCGGCATGGTCTTCAGGTTGAAGGTCAGGAAGCGCAGCTCGCCACCGGGACCGGTGTAGACCTTGACCTTCTTGCTGCGGCGCAACGTGTCGACGTCCTGCGGCCCGAGCGTGCGGTACGCGGCGTCGAGCGCCCCGTTCTGCAGGTCCATCTTCATGTTCTCGCCGCTGGTGTAGAACTTGGACGCCACGATGCCGGCCTTCGCCCGGCCGAGGATGCCGCGGTAGGCCGGGTTGGCGCGGAATTCCACCAGCCGGTTCTTGGCGTAGCCCGCGATGGTGAAGGGGCCTGCGAAGGGCCGCGCGGCGACGATCGCGTCGTCGCCGAGCACGCGGTCGGCGGGGAACACCGACTCGTCGACGATGGGCGTGGCCGGGGTGGCCAGCAGCGCCGGGAAGGTCTGGTCGGGCACCTTCAGCGTGAACGCCACGGTGCGGTCGTCCACCGCGTCGGTGTGGTGGAGATTGCCCAGCAGCGCGGCCGGGCCGTCCGGGTCGTCGATCTTCAGGACCCGGTCGAAGGAGCCCTTCACACTGCGCGCCGTGAGCGGGTGGCCGTTGGCGAAGGCCAGTCCCGCCTTGAGGGTGCAGACGTAGCGGGTCGGCTCGGCGAACCCGCAGGATTCGGCGGCGTCCGGCTCCGGGACCACCGAGCCGGGCCGGTAGTTCATGAGAAACGGGTACACCTGGATCTCGGTCTGCCACGAGCCATTGTCGTAGGACTTCGCCGGGTCGATCGAGTAGATCTTGTCGGTAGTGCCGACCACGATCGCCCCGCGGTAGTCGGTGTCGTCGGTCCGCCCCACGCCGCACCCGGCGACCACGACCGCGACGGCCACTCCGAACCCAGCGACTCGTCTCGTGCCCACACCGCTAAGCGTAAGTGGGAACACCACCCCTACACCCGAAGCGCGCGTTTACACCCGCAGCTTCGGGTGTAACCGCGCGCTTCGGGTGTAGGGGTGGGGGTTACGGGCGGCTGAGCGCGCTGGCGTTGTCGTTGTGGGCCGGGGCGATGGCGCCCGCCGCGCCGACCAGGTTCTCCAGCACGTTCTTGCCGAGGGTGGTGTCGGGGAGCCCGATGGGGTACTCGCCGTCGAAGCAGGCCGAGCACAGCCGGGTCGCGGGCTGCTCGGTGGCGGCGATCATGCCCTCCTTCGAGATGTAGCCGAGCGAGTCCGCACCGATGGAGCGGCGCACGCCTTCCACCATGGCGTCGAAGTCGGTCGCCTCGCCCGCGCCGTTGGCGATCAGCTCCGCGGGCGAGGCGAAGTCGATGCCGTAGAAGCAGGGCCATTTCACCGGCGGCGACGCGATGCGCACGTGCACCTCCAGCGCGCCCGCCTCGCGCAGCATCCGCAGCAGCGCCCGCTGGGTGTTGCCGCGCACGATCGAGTCGTCCACCACGATGAGCCGCTTGCCGCGGATGACCTCCCGCAGCGGGTTCAGCTTGAGCCGGATGCCCAGCTGCCGGATGGTTTGCGACGGCTGGATGAAAGTGCGCCCGACATAGGCGTTCTTCATCAGGCCCTGGCCGTAGGGGATCTTCGACTCTTGCGCGTAGCCGACCGCGGCGGGCGTGCCGGACTCCGGCACCGGAATGACCAGATCGGCCTCGACGGCGTGCTCGCGGGCCAGCCTGCGGCCGATCTCGACGCGCGCCGCGTGCACCGAGCGGCCCGCGATGGTGCTGTCCGGGCGGGCCAGGTAGACGTACTCGAATACGCAGCCTTTCGGCTCGGGATTGGCGAACCGCGCCGAGCGGACCCCGTCCGCGTCGATGGCCAGCAGCTCGCCGGGCTCGATCTCGCGCACGAACGAGGCGCCGACGATGTCCAGCGCCGCGGTCTCGCTGGCGACGACCCAGCCGCGCTCCAGCCTGCCGAGGCACAGCGGACGGACGCCGTGCGGGTCGCGGGCGGCGTAGAGGGTGTTCTCGTCCATGAAGGTGAGGCAGAAGGCGCCGCGCAGCGTCGGCAGCAGCTGCATCGCCGCCTGCTCCAGGGTCAGGTCCGCGGCGGCGTGGGCCAGCAGCGCGGTCATGACGTCCGAGTCCGACGTGGCGATGGGGGAACGGCCCGACGGCAAGTCGTTGATCAGGCCCGCGGCGCGGGCGCGGTCGGACAGCTCGGCGGTGTTGACCAGGTTGCCGTTGTGCCCCAGCGCGAGGCCGGTGCCGACGGCGGTGGTGCGGAAGATCGGCTGGGCGTTCTCCCAGGTCGTCGCGCCGGTTGTGGAGTACCGGCAGTGCCCGATCGCGACATGGCCGGGCATGGCCGCCAGCGTCTGCTCATCGAAAACCTGACTGACCAGCCCGAGGTCCTTGAACACCAGCACCTGCGCGCCGTCGGAGACGGCGATGCCCGCCGCTTCCTGGCCGCGGTGCTGGAGCGCGTACAGGCCGTAGTAGGTGAGTTTGGCGACGTCCTCGCCAGGCGCCCAGACCCCGAACACGCCGCATTCCTCGCGAGGTTCCGCCTCCGGCTGATCGGCGGCGGGCTGGACGGAGGGTGCGGAATCAGTCACCGAGTGCTCCGGAGTTTCGTCGGGCGGGGCCGTAGTTATTCTACGGCCAATCCCGGACTGCTCTTACCAGCCGGGGGCAGGTTGTGGCGACGGCCACCTCCCGCGCCGCTCGGACAATTCTGGCAACCAACACGCTACCGTGCCGGAGTGGCGACCTCCGAGACCGTCGAACCGCTCCCCGCACCCGCGCCCGACCGGTCGCGGCTGATGCGGCTGCGGCTGTGGGCCGCGCCGATCGCGGTGATGACAGCCCTGATGGCGCTGCTCGGCACGCTGTATCTGGCCTATGTCGTGAACCCCGAGGAGAACCTGCACGGCTTCCCGGTGCTGCTGGTCAACTCGGACGAAGGCGACACTGTCGGCGGCCGCTACACCAACGCGGGCAAATTGCTCACCGAGGGACTGCTGGCAGGCATCCCGGCGGACAAAGTCGACGTGGAGGTGGTCGGGCTCCCGGAAGTCGACCGGGAGCTCGCCCTCGGCCGGTCCTACGGCGCGCTGATCATCCCGAGCGACTTCAGCAAACGGCTGTCGAACCTCGGCATCGCGGGTGTGGTCGCGGGCGATGTGGAGAAGCCGATCATCACGGTGCGGACCAATCCGCGGGCGGGCTCGATCGCCAACCAGATCATGCTCAGAATCGCCGACCAGGCGCTGGCGGTGGCCAACACGTCGGTGGGCGGGCAGCTCACCCAGCAGGTGCAGGCACAGCTCGGGCCGAAGGGGCCGCCGCTGTCCGGCGCCGCGCGGCTGGCGCTGGCCGCCCCGGTCCACACCGTCGTCGCCCCCTACAACCCGCTGCCCGACGGGTCCGGCGAAGGCCTGTCGGCGTTCTTCTACACGCTGCTGCTGTTGTTGGCGGGCTTCACCGGGGCGATGACTGTCCACACGATGACCGATTCCGCGCTCGGCTTCATACCGACCGAATACGGGCCGTGGTATGTGCATTTTCCGAAGACGCCGCACTCGCGTTTGCAGACGCTGCTGGTCAAGTGGGGGATCATGACGATCGCGGGGTTCATCGTGTCGGCGGTGTACCTCGTCGCGGGGCGACTGCTCGGAATGCCGATCGAGCGGCCGGTGGTGCTGTGGCTCTACGGTGCGTTCGCGATCATCGCAGTCGGAGTCACGGCACTGTCGGTGCTCGCCGCGCTGGGCACAGCGGGGATGTTGGTGAACCTGATCGTGTTCATCGTCCTCGGCCTGCCGTCGTGCGGCGGCACGGTCCCGATCGAGGCCGTGCCGCGCTACATCGGCTGGCTGGCCCGCTTCGAACCGATGCACCAGGTCTACCTGGCCATCCGCGGCATCCTCTATTTCGGGGCCCACGGCGAGGCAGGCCTGCTGCGCGGATTCTGGATGACCGCCTTCGGCCTCGCTGTAGGCCTCACCATAGGCGCCGTCATAACCCGCTACTACGACCACAAAGGCCTCCACCGATCTCCGGCGTAGTCCCACAAACGCACCCCTTCTTGCCGGCCGCACCGGAAATGGCCTGCGGAAGCCGGTGCGGCAGGCAAGAAGGGGTGCGTCTGGATCCGGGGACTAGGCTCGCGGGCATGGTTCTCGCCAGTGTGCTCCCGGACCGGCCCTCCGAGGCGACGCCGTATTTCACCACCGGGTGGCCGGTGCGGTTCGCCGACACGGACGGCGCGGGCAGGCTGCGGCTCGACGCCGTGGCGCGCTACCTGCAGGACGTGGGCTACGAGAACCTCGACGCTGTCGACGACAGCGAGAACCACCCGGGCTGGGTGACCCGGCGCAACGTCATCGACGTGCACGCGCCGATCGAGTTCCGCGAGCGGGTGGACTTGCAGCGCTGGTGTTCGGCGCTGTCCAACCGGTGGTGCAACATGCGCATCAGGATCGACGGCAGCAACGGCGGGCGCATCGAGGCCGAGCAGTTCCTCATTCACGTCAGCACCGACACCGGCATGCCCGCCCGGATGAGCGACGAGTTCATGGCCCCGATGCTCGCGGGCACCGCCGAACACCGGCTACGGTGGAAGCCCGCCCTCACCGAGCCGCTCCCCGCCGACGCCGCGAGCCTGGAGCACGTGTCCTTCCCCCTCCGAATCGCGGACATCGACCTGCTCGACATGGTCAACAACGCGGTGCACCTCGGCGGCCTGGAGGAAGTCCTCGCCCACCACCCCGACTTGGTGTCGCGCCCGCACCGCGTGGTCATCGAGTACGCCAAGCCGCTGCGCACCGGCGACAAGCTCACCCTGGGGGCCCGCCGCACCGACGCCGCCCTGGACCTGTGGTTCGCCGTCGACTCCGACCTCCGCGCCACCGCCCGAGTCACCCCACCGCCGTAACCCTTTGTCCGGAATGACCCGCGACGTGCGTTTAACGCACGTCGCGGGTCATTCCGGACAAAGGGTTACGGCTGGGCTGAGCGCACCAGGGGGAGCCAGTGAGCTATGTCGGGGGCGCGGGAGCCGGAGGCCGCGAGCGCTCCGGAATCCGCGGCCGTGTCGTACGCGAGCAGGCCGGTGGCGAGGAGAAGCCAGGTGCGGGGGTCGGTCTCGACGACGTTGGGCGGGGTACCGCGGGTGTGGCTCGGTCCTTCGATGCACTGGACCGCGACGAACGGCGGGACGCGGACCTCCACGGACGCACCGGGCGCGGTGGCGGCGAGGCTGCGGGCCGTGAGGCGGACCGCGGCGGCCAGCTCGGCGCGCTCGGGCGCGGGCGCGGTGTCGTCGCGCAGCCACGCGGCCACCGCCGACACGGCCGCGCGCACGCGCGCCGGGTCCGGCGCCGACCGGGGTGGCATGTCGTCCTCCTGTCCCGCGCGGGCGAGTCAGACCGCGCCGTGGCCGAAGAGGGCGGGCAGCGTGGCTTCGAAGGCGGCCCGGAGTTCGGCGAGCGGCACCGTGAACTGGCCTTGCACCTCAACCGAATCCATGGCGGCGTCGGCCACGCCGATGCGGGTCCACGGCAGGCCGCGGGCGTCGCACATGCGGGTGAAACGGGTCTCCTCGGTGCGCGGCACCGCCACCAGGACGCGGCCCGCCGATTCGGAGAACAGCCACACGAACGGGTCGGCGCCGCTCCCGTCTTCGTTCTCGGGAAGCACGATGCGGCAACCGGATTCGCCCGCCAGGCAGGCCTCGACCACGGCTTGGGCGAGACCGCCTTCGGACAGGTCGTGGGCGGCGTTGAGCAAGCCGTCGCGGGACGCGGAGACCAGCACCTCGGCCAGCAGCTGCTCGCGGGCGAGGTCGGCCTTGGGCGGCACACCGCCGAGGTGGTCGTGGGCGACCTGGGCCCAGATGGAGCCGTCCAGCTCGTCGCGAGTCTCTCCCAACAGGATCAGGGTGTCGCCCGGGTCCGCGCCGAAACCGGTCGGGGTGCGGCGGTGCACGTCGTCGATGACGCCGAGCACGCCGACCACCGGGGTGGGCAGGATCGCGGTGGCGCCGGTCTGGTTGTAGAAGCTGACGTTTCCGCCGGTGACCGGAATACCCAGCGCCGCACAGCCGTCCGCGAGTCCGCGAACCGCCTGCTGGAACTGCCACATCACGCCCGGGTCCTCCGGGGAGCCGAAGTTGAGACAGTTGGTGACGGCCTTCGGGGTGGCCCCGGTGGTGGCCACGTTGCGGTAGGCCTCGGCCAGCGCCAGCTGCGCTCCGGTGTACGGGTCCAGCTTGGTGTATCGGCCGGAGGCGTCGGTCGCGAGGGCGATGCCGCGGCCGGTCTGCTCGTCGATGCGGACGACGCCGGCGTCGGCGTGCTCGGCCAGCACCGTGTTGCCGCGCACGTAGCGGTCGTACTGTTCGGTGATCCAGCGGCGGCTGCACAGCTGCGGACTCGCCAGCATGGCCAGCAGCGTCGCGCGCAGCTCGTCGCCGGTCTTCGGGCGCGGCAGGTTCGCGGTGGTGTCGGCATTGAGCGCGTCCTGCGCGGCCGGGCGGGCCACCGGGCGCTCGTACACCGGGCCCTGGTGGGCGACGGTGCGCGGCGGCACGTCGACGACGGTCTCGCCGTGCCAGCTGATCTGCAGCCGGTCGCCGTCGGTGACCTCGCCGATGGCAGTGGCCAGCACGTCCCACTTGCGGCACACCGCCATGAACGCGTCCACGTTCTCCGGCGTCACCACGGCGCACATGCGTTCCTGCGACTCGCTGGAGAGAACCTCGGCCGGGGTCATGTTCGCGGCGCGCAGCGGCACCCTGGTCAGGTCGATGTGCATGCCGCCGTCCCCAGCGGCAGCGAGTTCGGAAGTGGCACAGGACAATCCGGCTCCGCCGAGATCCTGGATGCCGACCACCAAGCCGGCGGAATACAGCTCGAGGCAGCACTCGATGAGCACTTTCTCGGTGAACGGGTCGCCGACCTGCACGCTGGGCAGCTTCTTGCGGCCCGTCTCGGACTCGTCGCCGGAGAAGGTGTCCGACGCCAGCACCGAGACGCCGCCGATGCCGTCCAAGCCGGTGCGCGCACCGAACAGAATGATCTTGTTGCCCTGGCCCGAGGCGAACGCCAGATGCAGGTCCTCGACCCGCATCACGCCCGCACACAGCGCGTTCACCAGCGGGTTGCCCTGGTAGGAGGGATCGAAGACGGTCTCGCCGCCCACGTTGGGCAGGCCGAGGGAGTTGCCGTAGCCGCCGACGCCGCGCACGACGCCGTCGACCACGCGCCGGGTGTCGGGGTGGTCGGCCGCTCCGAAGCGGAGCTGGTCCATGACCGCGATCGGGCGCGCACCCATGGCCATGATGTCGCGCACGATGCCGCCGACGCCGGTCGCCGCGCCCTGGTACGGCTCGACATAGGACGGGTGGTTGTGGCTCTCCACCTTGAACGTGACCGCCCAGCCGTCGCCGATGTCGACGACGCCCGCGTTCTCTCCGATGCCCGCCAACATCGACTTGCGCATGTCCTCGGTCGTGGTCTCGCCGAAATAGCGCAGGTGCACCTTGGAGGACTTGTAGGAGCAGTGCTCGCTCCACATCACCGAATACATCGCCAGCTCGGCGTCGGTCGGGCGGCGGCCGAGAATCTCCTTGATCCGGGCGTACTCGTCGTCCTTGAGGCCCAGTTCCCGGTAGGGCTGCGGCACGTCCGGAGTCGCGACGGCATGGCTGACGGTATCGACACGGTTCTGGGACACGGCGCGCAAGGTTCCTAACCATGAGTCGGGGGGAGGCCGCAACCAGTCTAAACGGCCCTGCCGCGGCCCCGTCGACGCCACCGCGTCCAGCACCGGGCCTCGACACCACGGCGTCCAGCTCCGCTCAGGCATATATCCGGATATCCGTATATATCAGATCCCGAGCCTACGGACCTCCAGAATGACCCGTGACGTGCGCCCAGCGCACGTCACGGGTCATTCTGGAGGTTCGCGCAGCGCCCTGAACGCCCGGAAGTCGGGAGTCGCCCACGATCAATGCCCGGACCGGATGAGGAACGGTCCGGGCATTGGTTCGCGGGCTACCGGCCTCGCCAAGTGACCGGCCCTGCCCCCCGTGCCGTCAGTGAGGGATTGGGGCTCGCGGTGGCAGTAACGCAAGTCAACCGGTCAAACCTGAGAATCCCCCCAGAAGTTACCGCTGAATTACCTAAGGATTCTTAGGATTACACGCGCGGGCGGGGGTCCTCGCCCGGCGGGCCCGCGAAGCACTGGGCGATGTCGAGCCAGTGGTCGGCGTCGGGCCCTTCCGGGCGCAGGGCCAGGTCGGCCCGGTGCCGGCGGCGGGCGGCCAACAAGACGAAGTCGAGCGCAGGCCCGGTGACTCGCTGCGCGGCGGCGTCGGGTCCGAACGTCCACAATTCGCCGTCCGGGGCGGTGAGCTCGACGCGGAATTGCGCCGCGGGCGGCGTCAGGCCGCGGACCTGGTAGGCGAAATCCCTGGTGCGCACGCCGAGGCGGGCGATGTGGCGCAGCCGCGCCGTGGGCTCGACGGCGGCGCCGACTGCCTCGGCCACGTCGAGGCCGTGCGCCCAGGTCTCCATGAGCCGGGCGGTCGCCATCGAGGCGGGTTTCATGGGCGGGCCGAACCAGAGGAGCTTGGCGTCAGCGGGCACAGTGCGCAATGCCTCGACCAGGCGGACCCGACCTGCCCGCCAACGGGCCAGCAGCTCCGCGGGCGGCGCGGCGGCGCCGACCTCGGCCATCCGGTCCACATAGGTGAACGGGTCGGCGACCGACTGCAACTGGGCGAGAAACGCGTCGGGCTGCTCGGCGGCCAGCACCGCCACCTCGTCGGTCCAGGCCAGGTGCGCAATCTGGTGCGCGACAGTCCATCCCCGCGCCGGAGTGGGCAAGGCCCAGTCCGCTGCGGGCAGCTCGGCCACGATCGCGTCGAGCGCCTCGCCCTCGGCCCACAGGTCCGCAAACAGTTCAGCGAACACGACACATACCCCTTTACAGTGTCCAAATCTCGTCCACACTCTAGCCCCACACCCGGAGGCCTACACCCGAAGCGTGCGTTTACACCCGCAGGTGCGGGTGTAAACGCGCGCTTCGGGTGTAGGTCTGGGGAGTTAGGCGGGGGCCAGGAATGCCGCGAGGGCCTCGGCGTAGGCGGGGACGTCGGCGGCGGCCATGAGTTCGCGGGCGGAGTGCATGGCCAGCTGCGGGGCGCCGACGTCGACGGTGGTCATGCCGGTGCGCGCGGCCGTCATCGGGCCGACGGTGGAGCCGCAGGGCAGGTCGGCGCGGTGGACGTAGCGCTGCATCGGCACGTCCGCCTGCGCGCAGGCCAGGGCGAAGGCGGCGGCGCCCGCGGCGTCGGTGGCATACCGCAGGTTCTGGTTCACCTTGAGTACCGGGCCGCCGCCCGCCACGATGCGGTGCGCGGGCTCGTGGCGGTCGGCGTAGTTCGGGTGGGTGGCGTGGGCCATGTCGCCGGACACGCAGATCGACCCGGCCAGCGTCGCCAGAAACTCCGCGCGGTCGCCGCCGCGGGCCAGCACGATGCGCTCCAGCACCGCGGGCAGCAGGTCCGACTGCGCACCGCGCTCGGATTGGCTGCCCACCTCCTCGTGGTCGAACAACGCCAACACCGGGGTCGCGGTGGTCGGCTCGGCCACGGCGGCCACGAACGCCGCGAGCCCGGCGTAGCAGGTGCCTTGGTTGTCCAACCGCGGGGCGGCCACGAGCTCGCGGTCCACGCCGACCAGCGCGCTCGGCGCCAGGTCGTGGGTCATCAGGTCGAATCCGAGCACGGCGTCCGCCTCCGCCCCGGCCGCGGCGGCGACATGGCCGAGGAAGCCGCCGTCGCGCGTCTCGCCCAGCCCGTAGACGGCGTTGACGTGCAACTGCGGGTTGAGCGCCACCGTCTTGCGGTCTTCGGCGAGGTGGATCGCCAACTGCGGCACCCGCAGGACCGGCTCATCGATGCGCACCAAGTGCTCGCGCACCCCCGCACCGTCGCGCACCGCGAGCCTGCCCGAGATGCCGAGATCCCGATCCAGCCACGAATTGAGCAGCACGCCGCCGTAGGGTTCCAGCGCCAGCGCTCGCCAACCCGCGACCGACAGCTCCGGGTGCTGCTTGACCCGCAGGTTGGGGCTGTCGGTGTGCCCCCCGAGCACTCGGAACGGCGGCGGCCGGTCGCCCGTCGGGGCCGCCGCTGCGGCCCATGCGACCAGCGAACCGCCGCGCACCACGTAGTAGCGCCCCGCGGCCGCGGGCCAGGCTTGCGTCTCCGCGAGCCGGACGAACCCATGCGCCTCGAGCTCGGCCGACACGGTCGCGCAGACGTGGAACGGGGACGGCGAGGCATCGACGAACGTACACAAACCTTCAGCACTGGCGCTGGTCACTGGCATCCAAGCACTGTATCCACACCTCCAGAACGACCCATGAGTTGCGTTCCGCTGCGAGACGGCGGCCCGAGGAGGCAGCCTGCGTAACCACGCAGGGCCTCGCGAGCAGCGCCATTCAACACCGCGCTGCGAGACGGCGGCCCGAGGAGGCAGCGTGCGTAACCACGCAGGGCCTCGCGAGCAGCGCCATTCAACACCGCACGTCGTGGGTCGTTCTGGAGGTATGGGGGCTCAAGCCAGGGCGCGGAGTTCGCGTTTGAGGACCTTGCCTGCCGGGTTGCGGGGCAGTTCGTCCAGGAACACCACCGAGCGCGGCGCCTTGTAGCGGGCGAGGTTGTCGCGCACGTAGCCGCGTACCTCGCTCTCGTCGAGGTCGCTGCCGGGGCGGCGGACCACGAAGGCGCGCAGCGCCTTTCCGAACTCTGGGTCGTCCACGCCGATGACGGCGGCGTCGTACACTCCGGGATGGGCGGCGAGCAGCTCCTCGACCTCCTGCGGGAAGACGTTCTCGCCGCCGGAGACGATCATGTCGTCGTCCCTGCCGTCGATGAAAAGACGGCCAGCCGAGTCGAAATGGCCCACATCACCGGTGGACATCAGCCCGTCGACCATCTCTTTGGTGCCGCCTCCGGTGTACCCGGCGAACGACATGGTGTTGCCGACGAAGATTCGCCCGGTCCGCCCCGCGGGCACAGGCCTGCCGTGCTCGTCGAGGACCTTGACGGTGACCCCGAACGGCGCAGTGCCGACACACGCGGGCGCGGCGCGCAGGTCGGCAGGCGTCGCGATGGTGGCATCGCCGCACTCGGTTGAGCCGTACACGCTGTAGACCACGTCGCCGAACAAGTCCATCACCCGGGTGCACAGCGGCCCTTCCAATTGCGCTCCGCCGCTGGCGATCACGTGCAGCGCAGCCAGGTCGCGGCGGCGGATCTCGGCGTCGCCGAGCGCCAGCATGCGCTTGAGCATGACCGGCACCACCACCAGGGCGCCGCAGCGCTGCCGCTCCACGGCATCCAGCACCGCCTCCGGGTCGAAGCGGCGGCGGGTCACCAACGTGGCGCCCACGCCCAGCGCCAGCAGCGAGCTGATGAAGCCCCACGCGTGGAACATTGGCGGGGCGACGTAGACGCCTTCGTTGCCCCGCAACGGAATCCGCTCCAGCAGCGCACCCGGGATCACCATCGAGAGCGGCTGCTTGCGCGGCGCGCCCTTGGGCAGGCCGGTGGTGCCGCTGGTCAGCATGACGACCGCTCCCGGCCGCACCGGCTTGCTCGGCACCGTCGAATCAGCCGCCGCAATAAGCGATTCCACCGTCGCCGGCCGCTCGCCCGCCGCGACGTCCTCGACCCAGGCCAAGAAACGGCCTTTAGGCGCAACGACATTCGCCACCACTTCGGTGAATTCTTCGTCGTACACCAGCGCGTCGACGCCCTCCCGCAGGCACACGTCGGCGGCCTGCGGTCCGGAGAAGTCGGTGTTGAGATACAGCGCGCGCACGCCGGCCTTGGCGGCGGCGAACATCACGTCCAGGAATCCGCGGTGGTTGCGGCACAGGACGCCGACGCTCGCGCCGTCGGCGATTCCCTGGCTCCGCCAGGCATTCGCCAGCGCGTTGGACCGCTGGTCCAGCTCGGCGTAGGTCAGCGAGCCGAGCTCGTCGACCAGCGCGGCCCGGTCCCCGAAGCGCAGGGCGGACACCCGGATCGCCGCGCCGACCGGGCCGAACCCCAGCAGTGCCTGCGCCATCTCCACGACCGCGCCGGGCGCCGCCCAACCCAACATTCCGGCCCTCGTCACCGTGGCGACGGCATGCACTTCCACCGCAATGCGGTTGACCAACCCAACTCCGGGCAGCCTCATCATCTCCGCTCCTCACTGGCGCACGTGCAAACCCTCCAGAATGACCCATGACGTGCACCCAACGCACTTCACGGGTCATTCTGGAGGTTTGAACCCAGCCACCCGAGTTCTCCAACTCGCTCTCAGACGGTACCGGGAGTTCCGGCTGCGAAAGGGCGATTTGCGAGGCGACTTGGCCGCGCACACCGAGTGGCCAGTTTGAGCACACTGGATGTGCACATGCCAGAACTGGACTGAAATTATCAGGACATGGTCAGCACCGCCGTCACCACGTCCCGAGTCCCCAAGGTTCCCTCCCGCCGCACGTCATTACCCGTTCGCCTGGTCCGGCTGACAGTGGGGCTAGTGCTGTACGGCGCGAGCATGGCGCTGATCCTGCGGTCCGGATTAGGGACCAGTCCCTGGGACGTGTTCCACCAGGGCTTGTCCCGGCGGATCGGCCTGAGCGTGGGTGCGTGGGTCACCATCATCGGCGTCGCGGTGCTGCTGCTGTGGATCCCGCTGCGACAGCGGCCGGGGTTCGGCACGGTGGCCAACGTCGCGGTGCTCGGGGTGTCCATGGACCTCACCATGGCCGTGGTCGACGCGCCCTCGCACCTCGCGGCCCGAATCCCGCTGCTCGCGACTGGGATCGTCCTCAACGGCCTGGCCACCGGGTTGTACATCGGCGCCCGGCTCGGGCCGGGACCGCGGGACGGCCTCATGACAGGGCTGCACCACCGCACCGGGCGCTCGCTGCGGCTCATCCGCACCGGCATCGAACTGACCGTGCTCGGCGGGGGCGTGCTGCTGGGCGGCACCGCGGGCATCGGCACCCTGGCATACGCGCTCGGCATCGGCCCGCTCGCCCAGTTCTTCCTGCGCAAACTCACGGTTACCTAGCGTGAACGTGACCCGGGTCATGCCGCTCCCAGTGCGGGATCTAAAATTGCACTTCAGTGTTATGAAGGGCGAATGGCGTGAGTCGACATGTCGCGGTGGTCACCGATTCCACCGCCTGCCTGCCCCAATCGGTTGTGCGCGACCTGGGTATCTCGGTGGTGCAGCAACAATTGCAGGTGGGCGAGCAGACCCATGAGGAAGCGCGGATTCCGCCGGAGCAGCTGATCGACGCCATGCGCGACAGAGTTCCGGTGGCTACCGCGCCGCCGCACCCGGGCGCGTTCTTCTGGGCCTACCAGGACGCGGCGAATGCCGACGCGGCCGCGGTCGTGTCGCTGCATATTTCCGCCAAGCAGTCGCAGACCTGCAAGATTGCCCGGGACACCGCGAACCAGTCGCGGATTCCGGTGTACGTGGTCGACTCCGCCACGACCGGGATGAGCCTCGGCTACGCGGTCCTGGCCGCCGCCACGGCCGCCGCAGGCGGCGGATCCGTGCGGGACGTGCTCCAGGCGGCTCACCAGCGCTTCACCACGAGCACCGAGCTGATCTATGTGGACTCGCTGGAGTATTTGCGTCGCGGCGGCCGGATCGGCGCGGCCGCGGCGATGGTAGGCACGGCACTGTCGGTGAAGCCGCTGCTGACGATGTCGGACGGTCAGGTGGCGCCGCTGAACCGCGTATTCGGCGCCGATCGGGCACTGCGGAAGATGGTCGACACGGCAGTGGAACTGGCGGGCGCCAAGCAGGTCGACCTGGCGGTGGAGCATTTCGGCGCCCCGGAACTGGCGGTGGAGCTGGCGGACCGGCTCCGGGCCCGGGTTCCCAGCGCCCAGCAATGCATGATCACGCAGGTCAGCGCCATCATCGGGGCGCATGTCGGGCCGGGTGCGCTCGGCGTGACCGTCTCCCCGCGGTAGCGCGTTCGGCTCGCGCTGCGGTGTCGCCCATCTCATAGCACACTTGCGTAGGGGGACTCCGATGGCCGCACCACACAAGGGAGGACCCCATGCCCAGTGCCGTGGGAAGGGTTGCCACCGACCGGCCCGGGCGCTTCGCCGAACAGCTCGCCGCGCACGTGACCGTCCACGGCGGCGAAGCGAGCTGGACCGCCGATGACGGCCGCGGCCAGATCACCCTCGGCAGCGGATCGGCCCGCCTGCTCGCCGAGCCGGACTCTCTCGTCATCCACGTCACGACCGGCGACAAGTCCCCGGAAACAATCGCCCGCCTGCGGACCTGGTTCGACGTGAACCTGTACCGCTGCGCGGGCGGCCGCCTCCCGGTCACTTGGACCGAAGAATCCTGAAGCGAGCCCTCCAGAATGGCCCATGACGTGCGTCCAACGCACTGCACGGGTCATTCAGGAGGGCTTGCTAGGCGCTGACGAGAGTGTCGAGGACCGAGTAGAACAGGCCGAGGCCGTCGTCGCTGGGGCCGGTGAGCGGTTCCGTGGCGTGCTCGGGGTGCGGCATCAGGCCGACCACGCGGCCGTTCGCGGACGCGACGCCCGCGATGTCGCGCTGCGAGCCGTTGGGGGCGGAGCCGGGCTCGCCCGCGTAGCGGAACACCACGCGACCCTCGCCCTCCAGCTCGTCGAGGACGCGGGGTGAGGCCTGGTAGCGGCCTTCGCCGGACTTGAGCGGGATGAGAATCTCCGCGCCCTTGTCGAACCGCGAGGTCCAGGCGGTGTCGGTGGACTCCACCCGCAACCATTCGTCGCGGCAGACGAAATGCAGTCCGGCGTTGCGGGTCAGCGCGCCGGGGAGCAGGCCCGCCTCACAGAGAACCTGGAAGCCGTTGCAGATGCCGAGCACCGGCAGACCCTTGCCCGCGGCCCGCACGACCTCGCCCATCACCGGGGCGAATCGGGCGATCGCACCGGCGCGCAGATAGTCGCCGTAGGAGAACCCGCCCGGCACGACCACCGCGTCGACGCCCTTGATGTCGGCGTCGGCGTGCCAGAGGCTGACGGCCTCGGCGCCGACGCGGCGCACCGCGCGCGCGGCGTCGACGTCGTCCAGGGTTCCGGGGAACGTGATCACCCCGATACGGGCTCCCGATGTCACAGCCGAACGACCTTCCAGTCCTCGATGACGGTGTTGCACAGCAGGGCCTCGGCGATCTTCTCCAACTCGGCGTCCTCGACGCTGTCGTCGACATCGAGCTCGAAGCGCTTGCCCTGCCGGACCTCGGACACGCCGGGAAATCCGAGGCGCCCGAGTGCGCCGACGATTGCCTGACCCTGCGGGTCCAGGATCTCGGCCTTGGGCATCACCTCGACGACGACACGTGCCACTGCGGCTCCTAACTGGGAGAACTCCGGGTGTGTGGCTTCAGCCTAGCGAGGTCCGCCGCCGTGGATCCGCCCGGCCTACAGTTGGCGGCATGCGCATCGCCCACTTCGGCCATTCCTGCATCCTGGTGGAAATGCACGCCGCGACGGTCCTGTTCGATCCCGGCACGTTCTCCCACGGTTTCGAGGGCATCACCGGGCTCGACGCCATCGTGGTGACCCACCAGCACCCCGACCACATCGACCCCGCCCGCATCGACGCGCTGGCCGAGGCCAACCCGCGGGCCCGGCTCCTGTCGGACCCGCAGACGGCGTTGCTGCGCGGCGGCAGGTGGACCGGGGTCCGGGCGGGCGCGGTGGTGGACATCGGCGGACTGCGCATCACGGGCGGCGGCGGCAGGCACGCGGTGATCCACCCGGACCTCCCGGTTGTCGACAACACCGTGTTCCAGCTCGGCACCGCCGACGATCCGGCGCAGCTGGTCCATCCCGGCGATTCGCTGTGGGTGCCGCCGGTCCCGGTGGGCGTGCTGGCCCTCCCGGCCGCGGCGCCGTGGATGCGGGTCAGCGAGGCCGTCGACTACCTGCGCGCGGTGCGTCCGAAGACGGCCTTCCCCATCCACCACGGCATCATCGCGCCCGCGGCCCGCCCCATCTACCACGGCAGGCTGACCGAAATGCGCCCTGACGGAACCGAGTTCACCGTCCTGCCGGACGAAGCCTTCCAGACCCTGGCCTAATCCTCACACCCGTAGCGCGCATCCACACCCGCAGCTGCGGGTGTGGATGCGCGCTACGGGTGTGAGGAGTTACAGCTGGGCGGCGAGGGCGCGGCCTGCGGCGCGGCCGGAGAAGATGCAGCCGCCGAGGAAGGTGCCCTCCAGCGCCCGGTACCCGTGCACGCCGCCGCCGCCGAAGCCGGCCACCTCGCCCGCCGCGTACAGGCCCTCGAAAACACTTCCGTCCGGGTGCATTACCGCCGATTCGAGGTTGGTTTCCAAGCCGCCCAATGTTTTTCGTGTGATCAGGTGCAGGCGAACGGCGATCAGCGGGCCGTTCTTCGGGTCCAGCAGGCGGTGCGGCGCGACGACGCGGCTGATCCGGTCCGGCAAGTACGCGCGAGCCGCTCGGATCGCGGCGATCTGGGCGTCCTTGCCGTAGGAATTGGCCAGTTCCCGGTCGCGGGCCGCGACCTCGGCGTGCACCCGGTCGTAGTCGAGCAGGTCCGTGCCGGTGAGCTCGTTCATCGCGGTCACCAACTCCCGCAGCGAATTGCGCGTGATGAAGTCGACGCCCTTGTCCTGGAACGCCGCCACCGGGGCCGGGGCGCCCCGGCCGAGGCGCTGGCGGGCCACCAGACGCACGTCGCGGCCGGTGAGGTCCGGGTTCTGCTCCTGGCCGGACAGCGAGAACTCCTTCTCGATGATCTTCTGGTCCAGCAGGAACCACGTGTAGTCGTGTCCGCCCGCGACGATGTGCTCCATCGTGCCGAGCGTGTCGAACCCCGGAAACAGCGGCGCCGGAAGGCGTTTGCCGGTGGCGTCGAGCCACATCGAGGACGGCCCCGGGATGATTCGGATACCGTGGTTGGGCCAGACCGGGTCGTAGTTCACGATGCCCTCGGTGTAGTGCCACATCCGGTCCGCGTTGACGATGCTCGCCCCCGCCGTCTCGGCGATGCCGAGCATGCGGCCGTCGACGTGTGCGGGCACCCCGGCGATCATGTGCTCCGGCGCGCGACCCATCCGAGCGGGCCAATTCCGCCGGATCAGGTCGAAATTGTGTCCGATGCCGCCGGTGGTCGCCACCACCGCTTGGGCAGCGAACTCGAAGTCGCCCACCACATCTCGCGACGACGCGACGCCGCGGGCCGCATCGCTCGGCGCGAGTGTCGCGCCGCGCACCCCGGTGACGCGGCCCTCGGTCACCACCAGCTCGTCGACTCGACGCCGGTGTTCGAACGTGACCAGGCCGCGTTCCACGCCCGCCTGCACGCGCCGGAGGAACACCTCGACCAGCCGCGGCCCGGTGCCCCAGGTGATGTGGAACCGCGGCACCGAATTGCCGGGGCCGACAGCCCCGTAGCCGCCGCGCTCAGCCCACCCCACCGTAGGGAAGACCTTGAGACCCCAATCGCCCAGCAGCCTGCGCTTCTCGCCCGCGGCGAACTCGACGTACGCCTGCGCCCACCGCCGCGGCCAACGGTCCTCGCGTTCGCGGTCGAATCCGGCGTTCCCGAGCCAGTCCTGCAGCGCCAGCTCGTAGGAGTCCTTGATGCCCAGCCTGCGCTGCTCGGGACTGTCCACGAAGAACAGCCCGCCGAATGACCAGTACGCCTGACCGCCGATATTGTCGGCATTCTCCTGGTCGACGATCAGCACTGACCGGCCCGCCTCAACCAGCTCGGCGGCGGCCGCGAGTCCCGCGAGCCCGGCCCCCACCACGATGACGTCGGCGGCTTCGGTCATGGCGCACCATCCTCGCTGCTTGGTTGACCCGACAGTAACAATGCCGTCGGACCAGTGGCGGATTACTCGTCGGTATGCGACAGTGGCAGAACTGGGTCATTTGACCCAGTCAATTGACCCGCGGAGGACGGATGCCGTCGAGACTAGTGGTGTCGCAACGGCGGTCCCTGCTCGTCGAAGCCGCTTTCCGGGTCATTGCGCGGGGCGGGATCGAAGCCGCGACCACCCGGGCGATCTGCGCCGAAGCGGGCATGGCGCAGTCGAGCTTCCACTATGCCTTCGACTCCCGCGACGAGCTGCTGGCCGCTGTGGTGACCCGCGGCGCCTCCGACGCGCTGGCCGCCGCCACCGCTCCGGTCGCACCGCCAGCGCAGCCGCCGAGCGTCGCCGCGCCGCTGGCGGAACTGCTCCGAGCGGGGCTGCGCGGCTATCTCGACAGCGTCGCCGCCGACCCGGGCCGCGAGCAGGCGCTGCTCACGCTCAATCTGTACGCCCAGCGCACCCCTGGCCTGGAATCCTTCGCCCAGCAGATGTACGCGCAGTACTACGACGTCGCCGAGCAGGCGCTGGCGGGCATCGCCGCCGCCGCCCGGATCCAGTGGACACTGCCGCCGCGCGCGCTCGCGCCGGTTCTGGTGTCGGCGACCGACGGCCTGACCCAGGCATGGCTCGCCACCCGCGACGCCGAGGTCGCCGAGCGGCTCATCGCCGCGGCGGTCATGATGCTGAGCGGATTCGCGACGACGACAGAGGAGCTGTGATGGCACTGCTCGATCTCGCGGCCGCTCCCGGCCCGGCCCGGTGGCGGACCGATCCGGCGCAGTATTGGCGCGCCATCGACCAGGCCGTCTCGGAACGCGACGGACCCGTCACCGTCGTCGAATTGAGCGCGTTGCGGGCCAATATCGCGGACCTGCGCACGCGGGCGGCGGCGGGCGTGCGGGGCGAATCGGGCCCTGCCCCAGCGGCGGCGCCGATTCGGTTGGCCTCCAAGTCGATTCGCGTGCGCGGCGTGATCGACGCGGCGTTGGCCGTTCCGGGTTTCGCCGGAGTCCTCGCCTACGACGTGGCCGAGGCGCACTGGCTCGCCGCGGACCGGCCGGACCGGCCCGGCATCGCCGACGTGCTGCTGGGCTACCCGAGCGCGGACCGCGAGGCGATCGCCCGGCTGCTCGGCGACGAGGTCGCCGCGGCGCGGGTGAGCCTGCTGGTCGACTCCCCCGCGCACTTGGACCTGATCGACGCCGCGGCCCCGCCTGCGGACAGACCGCCGGTGCGGGTCGCCATCGACCTGGACGCGTCGTGGCGACATCGGCTCCTCGGCCACATCGGGGTGCGGCGCTCCCCGGTGCACAGCGTCGGCGACGCCGTCGCGCTGGCCGAAACCATCCTGGCGCGTCCGGGTTTCCGGCTGGTCGGCGCCATGTCGTACGAGGCCCAGGTCGCGGGCGTCGGCAACCGGGCGCCCGGCGCACCGCTGCGGAACCTGCTCATCTCGCAGATCCAACACCGGTCCATGCGGGAACTGCGGGAGCGCCGCGGCGCGACCGTCGCCGCCCTGCGCGGACTGGCCGAGCTGGAGTTCGTCAACGCGGGCGGCACCGGGTCCGTGGAAGCGACCGCCGCCGATCCCGCTGTCACCGACATCGCGGCGGGCAGCGGGCTTTTCGGCGGACACCTCTTCGATACCTACCGGCATTTCCGGCCTGCGCCCGCGGCCGCTTTCGGGCTGTCCGTGGTGCGCAAGCCCGCCGCGGATCTGGCCGCCTGCCACGGCGGGGGCTGGATCGCCTCCGGCCCGCCTGCAGCGGACCGCCTCCCGAAACCGGTGTGGCCCTTCGGGTTGGAATACCTGCCGCGGGAAGCCGCAGGCGAGGTGCAGACGCCGCTGCGCGGCCCGGCGGCCGCCGGACTGGCCGTGGGCGACCGGGTGTGGTTCCGCCACGCCAAATCCGGCGAACTCGCCGAGCACGCCAACACGGTCCTGCTGGTCGACGACGGCGTCGTCGTCGGCGAGCTGCCCACCTACCGGGGCGAGGGCCGGTGTTTTCTGTGACCCGGCGACCTGCACGCACGTGTCAACACAGGAGGAACAGTGCCGCACACCTGGCGTAACTGGGGTCATACCGTGACGGCGCACCCGCGCCAGGTGATCAGCCCGACCAGCATCGAGGACGTCGTCCACGTGGTGCGCCGAGCGAGGGCCGACGGGGCGGCGGTGAAGGCGGTCGGCGCCGGGCACAGCTTCAGCGCCATCGCCGCGGCAGACGACATCCAGCTGGACTTGTCCCGGATGCGCGGGCTGGTGGAAGTCGACGTCGACCGCTCCCGGGCCACCCTGCGCGCGGGCACCTGGCTGCACGAAATCCCGGAACTGCTGGAGCCGCACGGGCTCGCGATGGCCAACCTCGGCGACATCGACCGGCAGAGCCTCGCGGGCGCGATCTCCACCGGCACGCACGGCACCGGCATCCGCTACGGCGGGATGGCCACCCAGGTCGTCGGGGCGACGCTCGTCGACGGGCGCGGCGAGGTGCGGACCGTCACCGAGTTCGACCCCGATTTGCAGGCTGTCGCGGTCGGTCTCGGTGCGCTGGGCATTCTCGTCGACATCACGCTGCAGTGCGTACCTGCATTCGCACTGCACTCCGTGGAACAGCCGAAGCCGATCGACGCGGCGATCGACGAGTTCACCGCGGACATCGCCGAGCGCGACCACTACGAGTTCTTCTGGTTCCCGAATACCGATGTCGCGTACACGAAGACGAACCACCGCCTGCCGGCCGACACACCGCCGGTGAACACGGGCCGGCTGCGGCGCTGGGTGGACGACGAGCTGATCGGCAACCAGACCCTGCGCGCGCTCTGCGCGGTGACCAGCGCCGCGCCCGCCGTCGCCCCGGCTATCGCCAGGGGCGCCGTGCGGCTGTTGGGATCGCAGACCTTCACCGACTCCTCCGCGCGGGTATTCGCCCGTCCCCGCACTGTGCGGTTCCGGGAGATGGAGTACGCGATCCCGCTCGACTGCGCACAGGAGGCCGTGCGGCGGGTGCGGGACATGGTGGAGCGCAAGGGCTACCGGTTCATCTTCCCGATGGAGGTGCGGGCCGCCGCCGCGGACGACCTCATGCTCTCCTCCGCGTCCGGGCGCGCCAGCGCCTACGTCGCCGTGCACCGCTACATCCGCGATCACGAGGACGGCTACTTCGACGCGGTCGAGCAGATCATGCTCGACTACGCGGGCAGGCCGCACTGGGGCAAGATGCACACCCGCGACGCCGCCTACCTGCGTACGGTCTACCCCCGCTTCGACGAATTCCTAGCCGTCCGCGCCCGCTTCGACCCCGACGCCGTCTTCCGCAACCCCCACCTGACCACCGTCCTGGGCTGACCCTCGATCGACAAACGCACTCCTTCTTGCCAAACGCACCCCGAATAGGCGACTGAATCCGGTGCGTCTGGCCAGAAAGCGTGCGTCTGGGTACGCTGACGCGTCAAAACTGAATGGAGTAAGTCATGGTGGTGTCCCGGCGATCGGTGCTGGCGGGGGTCGTTGGGGCGGCTTGGGTGGGCGGGGTCGGCGGGGGCGCAACGGGGGCTGCGGGGGCGGACGTCGGGGGCGAGTATCTGGTGGGGTGCGGTCTCGCGGACATGACGGGGGCGGTCGCGGGGCAGGGCATGATGGGGTACTCCGAGCCGAAGCAGGTGGCCGAGGGGCTGCTGATGCGCTGCCACGCCCGCGCCTACATCGTGGTGGACCGGGCCACCGGGAACCGGGTGGCGTTCGTGACCGCCGACGTCGCCTGCCTGTTCCAGTCGGTGCACCAGGGCGTCATGGCCGAGCTGGCCAGGCGGTTCGGCGGGCTCTACACCGAGCGCAACGTGAACCTCAACGCCACCCACACCCACGCCTCCTGTGGCGGCACCGCATGGGATTTCGCGTATTCGCTGGCCGCCTACGGCTTCAAGCAGAATTCATGGCGCGCCGAGGTGGACGGAATCGTCGCGGCGATCAGCCAAGCGCACCAGCGGCTCGCTCCGGGCGCCGTCACCCTGGGCCGCGGCGAGCTGCACGACGCCAGCGCCAACCGGTCGCGGGTGGCGTTCGAGGCCAACCCGGCCGCCGACAAAGCCGCGTTCCCGAACGCGATCGACCCCGCGGTGACCGTCCTGCGATTCCGGCAGGGCGGCGCGGACATCGGCGCGATCACGTGGTTCTCCACGCACGGCACCTCACTCACCGACAAGAACACGCTTATCGCGGGCGACAACAAGGGCTTCGCCAGCTACCGGTGGGAACACGACGAGAAAGGCGTGCGCCACCTCGACGGACCGGCCGCGTTCGTCGCCGCATTTCCGCAGACCAACGCGGGCGACATGACTCCGAACCTGAATGTCGCGCCGCTGCACCCCTCCGGACCGACCGACAACCCCCGGGTCAACTGCGCGGTCATCGGCGACCGCCAGTACCGCGCGGGCCGAGCGGCTTTCGCGTACGACCGGCCGATGAGCAGGCACGGCGTCGACGCCGTGCTGCGCTACGTCGACATGTCCGCGGTCACTGTCGCGGGCGCCTACACCCCGGACGGCCGGACCGCCCACACCAGCCCGGCCATGATGGGGGCAGGCGCGGTGGCGACCAGCATGGAGGACAACTTCGAGCAGCCGCTGCCCCTCTTCACCGAGGGCGCACGCATTCCCGACGTCCCGGACTGGGTGCGCGACGTCCAGTCGCCCAAGCTGATCGCCGCCCCGCTCGGCATCATGCCGGGCGGGCCGTGGATTCCGCAGGTCCTGCCGATCCAGCTGCTGCGCATCGGCGACCTGGTGCTGGCCGCCGGGCCCGCCGAGTTCACCGTCGTGGCCGGGCTGCGCATCCGGCGCACCGTGGCGAAGGCGCTGAACGTGCCGCTGGAAAATGTTCTGCTGCAAGGCTATTCAAATGCATACAGCCAGTACGTCACCACTCCGGAAGAGTACGCGCAGCAACAGTACGAAGGCGGCGAGACGATGTTCGGCCGCTGGACGCTGTGCGCCTACCAGCAGGAGTTCGACCGCCTGGCCAAAGCCCTGGCTGCCCAGGTCGACCTCGGCCGCGGCCCGGCGCCGCTGGACCGCTCGGCTTTCCAGCCGGACCTGGCGCCCGCGCCGCCCGCCGACACCCCGCTCGACGGCAGACGCTTCGGCGACGTGCTCACTCAGCCCGCCGCGACGTGCCGCGCCGGGCAGACCGTGGCGGCGAGTTTCGTCGGCGCACACCCGCACAACAACCTGCGCCTCGGCGGCACCTACCTCGAGATACAGCGGCACGTCGGCGGCCGCTGGCGCCGAGAATTCGACGACAACGACTGGTGCACCGAGTTCGGCTGGGCGCGCGTCGGCGCGTCCGGCTCCCGAGTTCGCGTCAGTTGGACTGTTCCGCAGGGTGTTCCACTCGGCCGGTACCGCATCCACTACCTAGGGGACAGCAAAGACGCCGCGGGCCGGGTGACGCCCTTCACCGGAACCTCCGGTGAATTCGCGGTGACATAGCTTCCCGCTGCGCGCACCCGCCGGTAGCGTGCGCTCCGCACATGGAAGGAGAAACCGATGGATGCGTTCGCGAGCGTTCTGCAGGTGCTCGGCGCCCTGCTCCCGGCCATGCTCACCGGCTCGGCCTAACCAACACAGATTTCCGGAATGACCCATGAATTGCGATAGGCGCAATTCATGGGTCATTCCGGAATTAATGGTTCAGGCCGGGACGGCGGCGGTGTGGCCCAGAGCGCGCAAGGCGGCTTTGATCTTGGTTTGGGCGTCGTCCAGGGACTCGGCGCTCGGGCTGGGGTCGGCGCCGGAAATGTCGAAGTCGCCCATGCTGTAGGCCGGGAAGACGTGCAGGTGCAGGTGCGGCACCTCCAATCCGGCAATGAGCAAGCCGGCGCGGGGAGCGTCGAACGCCGAGCGCACGGCCCGCCCGATGTGCTGCGCGACGGCGGTCAGCTTGCCGAACTCCGCGCCGTCGACGTCCTGCCACTGATCGATCTCGCGCCGCGGAACCACCAGGGTGTGACCGGGGGTGACCGGGTTTATGGTCAGGAACGCGACCACCTCCTCGTCGGCCCAGACGAACCGACCCGGCAGGTCACCCGCGATAATCGCGCTGAAAACAGAAGCCATACCCGGCAGCGTACTGATTTCTCCACACAGAAAACTCCCAGGGAGCGCCCAGGCGCCGCGACAGCGGGCGGGCGATGATGGTCAGCATGCGCACGGAACAGTCTCCCGAAGCCCGGGTCCTCGTCGTCGACGACGAGCCGATGATCGTGGAGCTGCTGTCCACCAGCCTGCGCTTCCAGGGTTTCGAGGTCAGCACGGCGAACAACGGCGCCGAAGCCCTCGACCGGGCCCGCAAAGCCCGCCCCGACGTGCTCATCGCCGACGTGATGATGCCCGGTATGGACGGCTTCGGGCTTTTGCGGCGGCTGCGGGCCGACGGCATCGACGCCCCTGTCCTGTTTCTCACCGCCCGCGACGACGTCGAAGACAAGGTGGCGGGCCTGACGCTGGGCGCCGACGACTACATCACCAAGCCGTTCAGCCTCGACGAGCTGGTCGCCCGGCTGCGCGTGGTGCTGCGGCGGGCAGGCAAGGGCCCGGACGAGCGCAGCTCTCGGGTGGCGTTCGCCGATATCGAACTCGACGACGACACCCACGAGGTGTGGAAAGCGGGCGCCCCGGTGGCGCTGTCGCCCACCGAGTTCACCCTGCTGCGCTACCTGATGGTGAACGCGGGCACGGTGCTGTCCAAGCCGAAGATCCTCGACCACGTCTGGCGCTACGACTTCGGCGGCGAGGTGGGCGTGGTCGAGTCCTACATCTCTTACCTGCGCCGCAAGGTCGACACCACCGACCCCAAGCTCATCCACACCCTGCGCGGCGTCGGATACGTCCTGCGCGACCCCACTGCCGCGCGCCGATGACCCGCCTGCCCCTGCGCCTCGGCCTGGTCCTGACCCTGGTCACCCTGGCGGGCCTGGGCTTGCTGATCTCCGACATCGCGGTGACCAAAGCCATGCAGAGCTCACTGCTGAGCTGGGTCGACCACGACCTCATGGACGAAACGCGGAAGCTGACCCGGCCCGACCGGCCACCGCCGCCGCCACCACCGCCGCCGCCCAACGGATTTCACCCGCCGACCCGGTTCTTCCTGTGGATCCGCGACGTCGACGGCAACACCGTGCGCCTCGACAACCACGCGGCGCTGGTCGACGGGTCACAGGTGTCGCCCGCCTTGCCGAATCCGCCCGCCACGACGCCGGTCACAGTGGGTTCAGAGGGCGGGGCGCCCGTCAAGTGGCGCATCGTGACCGGGTTCGACCAGCGCGGATCGGTCACGGTCGCGGCGCCGCTCAACAACGACCAGGAGACCGTGACACGGCTGATCGTGCTGCAGATCTCGGTAGGCCTGGTGGTGCTCGGCCTGCTGGGCGCGGCGGCGTTCCTGGTGATCCGCCGGAGCCTGCGTCCGCTGCGGGAGGTGGAGCACACCGCCGCCGCTATCGCCGCCGGCGACTTGAACCGCCGAGTTCCCCTGCGCGGCAATCGCACCGAGGTGGACAAGCTCGCGCAGGCGCTGAACGTCATGCTCGCCCGCATCCACGAGGGCATCACCGTCACCGAGGCGTCCGAGGCGTCGGCTCGCCAGTCCGAGGCCAAGATGCGCCGCTTCGTCGCGGACGCGGGCCACGAGCTGCGTACGCCGCTGACGTCGATTCGCGGTTTCGCCGAGCTGCACCGCCAGGGCGCCTTGACCGACACCGAGACCCTGATGGATCGCATCGGCCGCGAGTCCGAGCGCATGAGTGTGCTGGTGGAGGACCTGCTCACGCTGGCCAAGCTGGATGCCCAGCGTCCCCTCGACCGGAACTCGGTGGACCTGCTCGAAGTCGCGGGCGACGTAGTGCATTCGGCCCGGGCGAGCGCGCCGCACCGCGTTATCGACCTGGACGTCGCCGCTGTGGAAGAAACCTTCGAGGTGCTCGGCGACCGGGCGCGACTGCATCAGGTGTTGGCGAACCTGGTGGGCAACGCGACGACGCACACCCCGCCGGAGGCGACGGTCACCGTGCGGCTGACGTCGACCAAGGACCACGTGCGGATAGCGATCGCCGACGACGGGCCCGGATTGTCGCTCGAAGACCTCGACAAGGTCTTCGAGCGCTTCTACCGGGGCGAAAAGTCCCGCACCCGCGCGGCGGGCGGCACCGGCCTCGGGCTGTCGATCGTCAAGTCCCTCGTCGAAGCCCACGGCGGCACTGTCCGCGTCGAGAGCGCCCCCGGCGCAGGCGCCGCCTTCACTGTCGACCTCCCGCGCTGCTGAGCCTGCCGAAAAACCCTCCAGAACGACCCGTGGCGTGCGTTTCCGCGCTGCGAGACGGCGGCCCGAGGAGGCAGCTTGCGTAACCACGCAGGGCCTCGCGAGCAGCGCCGTTGAACAACGCAACTCATGGGTCATTGTGGATGGGGGTGCCCGGTCCGGGCATCGAAAAACAGGTGGCGGCCTGCCGTTTCGCGAGCGTCCGGCCGGCGGCCGGTCGCATCGTGCGCATAGTGGGTATCTCATGGCGACCCGTAACTCCCGAACGCCGCGGTGGTTTCGCCTGAGGGGCGCGCGGCTCGCAGCGACCTCGCAGGCTGGTGCCGGCTGGGGTGCACGCGGCGGCCGAAGACTGGCCGTCATGACACCGCAGAGCACAACAATTGCCACGGAGTCGCGTGTCGAGTCCGCGCCGCACCCGGTCCTCGACATTGTCGTGCCGGTATACAACGAGGAAGCGGACCTGCCCCGCTGTGTGCGTCGGCTCAGCGAGTACGTGGCGGAGCAGCTGCCGCTGTCCGCCCGAATCACCATCGCGGACAACGCCAGCACCGACGACACCGCCGCGGTGGCCGAGCGTCTCGCCGCCGAGTTCGACACCGTGCGGGTGTTGCATCTCGACCGCAAAGGCCGCGGCCGGGCCCTGAAGGCGGCCTGGGCCGACTCCGACGCCACGGTGGTCGCGTATATGGACGTGGACCTGTCCACCGATCTCAACGCCCTGCTGCCGCTGGTCGCTCCGCTGCTGTCCGGGCATTCCGACATCGCGATCGGCACCCGGCTGGACTCCGCCGCGCGGGTCGTGCGCGGACCGAAGCGCGAGCTCATCTCGCGCGGCTACAACCTGCTGCTGCGTACGTCGCTGCAAGCCCGATTCTCCGACGCGCAGTGCGGTTTCAAGGCCATGCGCACCGATATCGCGCGCAGGCTGCTTCCGCTGGTCGAGGACGGCGAATGGTTCTTCGACACCGAGTTGCTGGTGTTGGCCGAGCGCGCCGGGCTGCGGATCCACGAGGTGCCGGTGGACTGGGTCGACGACCCCGACAGCCGAGTCGACCTCGCCGACACCGTCCGAAAGGACCTGCTCGGCGTATGCAGGCTGGCCCGCGCGCTGGCCACCGGCTCGCTGCCGCTGGACGAGTTGCGCAGGGCCGCAGGCCGTGAGCCGCTGGTGCCCGGCGTGCCGCGCGGCATGGTGGGCCAGCTGGTGCGCTTCGGCCTCATCGGCATCGCCAGCACGCTGGCCTACCTGGTGTTGTATCTGGCGCTGCAGCCGCTGTTCGGCGGGCAGGCCGCGAATTTCCTCGCGCTGCTCGTCACCGCGATCGGCAACACCGCCGCCAACCGGGTGTTCACATTCGGGGTGCGGGGCCGCCGAAATGCCGCGCGGCACCAGGTCCAGGGGCTGCTGATCTTCGCCCTCGGCCTGGCGATCACCAGCGGCGCACTGTTCGTTCTGCACCATTGGACGCCCCGCGCGACAAGGGAATTGGAGTTGCTCGTGCTGATCTTCGCCAACTTGGCGGCGACCGTGTCCCGGTTCGTCGGGCTGCGCCTGGTCTTCCGCGCCCCCGCCCCGGAGCAGGCGGTCGACCGGTGACGGACCTGCTGACTCCCCCGACGGCCCCGCCCGCGGCCGCAACCTCGGCGCCCCCGACCGCGCCGCGCGAACGCATCGCCGCCGCGGTGCTGCTGACCGGCGCCGCGCTGGCCTACCTGTGGAACCTCGGCTCCAATCACTGGGGCAACGCGTTCTATGCCGCCGCGGTGCAAGCGGGTTCGCGGTCGTGGAAGGCCTTCTTCTTCGGCTCGTCCGACGCGGCGAACTCCATCACCGTGGACAAGCCGCCCGCGTCGCTGTGGCCGATGGAGCTGGCCGTGCGGCTGTTCGGCTTGAACAGCTGGAGCCTGCACGTGCCGGAGGTCTTGATGGGCATGGCCGCGGTGGCACTGCTGTGGCGCAGCGTGCGCCGCTGCTTCGGCCCTGCCGCGGGCCTGCTCGCCGGGCTGGCGCTGGCGGCGACTCCGGTGGCGGCGTTGATGTTCCGCTTCGACAACCCCGACGCGATGTTGGCGCTGCTGGTGACCGCGGCCGCCTGGGCGATGCTGCGCGCGGTGGAACCGGGTTCGCACGGCAGGCTGCGGTGGCTGCTGGCCTGCGGCGCGCTAGTCGGGTTCGGATTTCTCGCCAAGCAGCTGCAGGTGATGCTCGTCGTGCCCGCGCTGTCGCTGACCTACCTCGTCGCGGGTCCGCTCGGACTGTGGCGCCGGGTGCTGCATCTGTTCGCCGCGGGGGTCGCGATGGTGGCCGCCGCCGGGTGGTGGCTGCTCACGGTGGAACTCTGGCCCGCCTCGTCCCGTCCGTGGATCGGCGGCTCCCACCACAATTCGATCATGGAGCTGACCCTGGGCTACAACGGCCTGGGCCGACTCAACGGCGAGGAGCACGGTTCGGTCATGCCCGGCGGGGACGGCCCGCCCGGCGGCGGCCCGCACTGGGGTGACACCGGCATCACCCGAATGTTCGATTCCCAGCAGGGCGGCCAGATCGCCTGGCTGCTGCCCGCCGCGCTGGTGCTGCTCGTCGCCGGAATAGCGTTGCGCGGCAGAGCCGCCCGTACCGACGGCCCGCGCGCCGCGCTGCTGCTGTGGGGCGTCTGGCTGCTGACCACCGGACTGACCTTTAGCTTCATGGCCGGAATCTTCCACTCCTACTACACCGTTGCGCGGGCGCCGCCCGCCGCGGCGCTCGTC
>JABFVX010000414.1 GCA_013362555.1 Mycobacteriaceae bacterium | reverse complement strand
AAGATCTTTCGCCCCGGCGACTGACTGTTCGAATACAGAACGACCCGCGAGTTGCGTCTGACGCAACTCGCGGGTCGTTCTGTATTTCGGTTAGACGCGTTCCCAGAAGCGCATGAAGGCGTTGCCGATGTCGGACCAGACGGCGGAAATTCCGGACAGTTCGAAGACCTGGTCGATCAGGTCGAAGAAGGCGTGGTTGAGGGTCGGGATGAAGATCAGCGCCATGAAGATCAGCCAGCCGTAAGGCTCGATCTGCTGCATGGTGTGGCGGGTGGACGGGCTCAGCGACGGTTCCAACGCGCCGTAGCCGTCGAATCCGGGAATCGGCAGCAGGTTCAGGATCGTTGCGGTGATCTGCAGGAACGCCAGGAACGCCAGTCCCGTCCAGAATGCGCCGTGGTGGTTCAGGCTGCCGAACGCACGCACGGCCGCCAGCAGCGCCACCGCGCACGCCGCGTTCACGAACGGGCCCGCCAGGCTGATCCGGCGGCGCGTCGCCGCGTCCATGCCGCCGGTCCGCAGGTACACCGCGCCGCCCGGCAGCGCCAGGCCGCCGATCGCGATGAACAGCAGCGGCATGCCGATCGACAGCAGCGGGTGGGTGTACTTGAGCGGGTTGAGCGTGAGGTAGCCGCGCATCTCGACGTCGCGGTCGCCCGCCTTCCACGCGGTGTAGGCGTGCCCGAACTCGTGCAGGCACACGCTCACGATCCAGCCGGCGATCACCAGGACGAACATCCCGACCCGCCCCAGCGGCTCGAAGCCGTTGGTCCACGCCAACACGCCGCCCGCCACCGCGAGCGCCACGATCCCGAGAAACACCGGGCTCGGCCGGATCGCTCCGCGCACCCGCCCGCCCCCAACGGCAAAAGTCATACGCCCCAGTGAACCAGATGCGTTGCAAACCTCCAGGATGACCCGTGAAGTGCGTTGGATGCACGTCACGGGTCATCCTGGAGCGCTGATATTTCAGCGTATTTCAGCTCACGTCGCCGTCATCTCAGCAGCAGCCAGGGGACGTGGTGGCGGTAGAACGCACAGCGTTTGAGGACGCGGTCGTCGGGGACGCCGTCGCGGGTGACGACGGCGCCGGTGGCGCCGAGCTGTACAGCGCGGCCCGCCACCCACGTTCTGGTGCGGGCGCGGCCGTAGCGGACCCGCGCCGACAGCCCCGGCTGGGTCACGTTGGTCGCGACGTGCAGCTCAGTCGCGCGCCCGCGGAACAGGAGGGTGTCGTCGACGTACGCCTCGCCCTCGATTTTCGTGCCGTCCGCGGCCGCGATGACGGCGCGGCCGATCAGCGCGGCGCCCGTTTCGTCGCGGATCAGCGGCGTCGGCAGCGGTTCGCCGCGGACCGCGCGCTTCGCGGCCTGCGAGCCGGTGCCGGTGCGCAACCGCCGCGAGCCGTGCGTGCGCTCGGGAGGGACGAAGCCGAGCGGGATGTCCAGTCGTTCGCTGCGCAGCATGTGGGTGAGCACCGCCGCCATGTCCGCGTCGTCGCCCAGCACGATGATCCGGGGCAGTGAGTCGACGTCGATGATCGGCAGCAGCTCGTCCAGCTCGGCCCCGGTCGGGCGCCCCGCGATCGGGACCACCTCCAGAGTGGACAGGGTGATCGGTACCGGAGCCTCGGCGCAACGCAGGACGACCGTGCTCAACGAGGCTCCTCGAAACGGCTTGACAGTGAAACTCGGGGGGATCAGAACGTCACTCTAGCCCCCTCGGCGAGGTGTTCGGGACACTCCCCGACCGACCAGGTTCGCTGGTCGCGTACACTGTGTGGCCGGCCACGTTCGGTCCAATGGCAGCTGTTCAGGTCATTGCGCAGCCATATCAGGGAGAAACCATGCCGGCACTCGTGCTCATCGGCGCCCAGTGGGGCGACGAAGGCAAAGGCAAAGCCACCGATCTACTGGGCGGTCGAGTCCAATGGGTCGTCCGCTACCAGGGCGGCAACAACGCGGGCCACACCGTGGTTCTCCCCAACGGCGACAATTTCGCGCTGCACCTGATCCCGTCCGGCATCCTCACCCCCGGCGTCACGAACGTCATCGGCAACGGCGTCGTCGTGGACCCGGGCGTGCTGCTCGAGGA
This sequence comes from Mycobacteriaceae bacterium, assembly GCA_013362555.1. Lineage (GTDB taxonomy): Bacteria > Actinomycetota > Actinomycetes > Mycobacteriales > Mycobacteriaceae > JABFVX01. The sequence continues at coordinate 2,696 of JABFVX010000414.1, read as the reverse complement.
GCTGCGCGGCCTCGAACAGCGCGACGTCGACACCGCGGGCCTGCTGCTCTCCGCGGACGCGCACCTGATCATGCCGTACCACGTGGCCATCGACAAGGTCACCGAGCGATTCCTGGGCAACAAGAAGATCGGCACCACCGGCCGCGGCATCGGTCCCTGCTACCAGGACAAAGTCGCCCGTGTCGGCGTCCGGGTCGCCGACGTGCTGGACGAGAAGATCCTCACCCAGAAGGTCGAGGCCGCCCTCGAGTTCAAGAACCAGGTGCTGGTCAAGATCTACAACCGCCGGGCGCTGGAAGCGCAGCAGGTGGTGGACGAGGTGCTGGCGCAGGCTGACGGGTTCCGGCACCGCATCGCCGACACCCGGCTATTGCTGAACCAGGCGCTGGAACGCGGCGAAACCGTGCTGTTGGAGGGCTCGCAGGGCACTCTGCTCGACGTCGACCACGGCACCTATCCCTACGTCACGTCGAGCAACCCCACCGCGGGCGGCGCGTCGGTCGGTTCCGGTGTCGGCCCGAACAGCATCACAGCGGTGCTCGGCATCCTCAAGGCCTACACCACCCGCGTGGGGTCGGGCCCGTTCCCGACGGAACTGTTCGACAACTACGGCGAGTTCCTCGCCAAACAGGGCGGCGAGGTCGGCGTCACGACCGGCCGGGCGCGCCGCTGCGGCTGGTTCGACGCGGTGATCGCGCGCTACGCCGCCCGCGTCAACGGCATCACCGACTACTTCCTCACCAAGCTCGACGTGCTGTCCAGCTTGGAGCGGGTGCCGATCTGCGTGGCGTACGAGGTGGACGGTCAGCGGGTCGACGACATGCCGATGACGCAGACCGACTTCCACCACGCCAGGCCGATCTACGAAGAGATGCCCGGCTGGTGGGAAGACATCTCCGGCGCAAGGACTTTCGCGGACCTGCCCGCCAACGCACAGGCCTACGTGCTGCGCTTGGAGGAACTGTCCGGCACCCGCGTCTCCTGCGTCGGCGTCGGCCCCGGCCGCGACCAGACCATCGTCCGCCACGACGTCCTGAGCTGACTTTCGCTGCAAACTTCCAGTATGACCCGTGACGTGCGTTGGATGCACGTCACGGGTCATTCTGGAAGGAGGCCAAGGGGGCGTTCCGGTGAGCGGGATCGGGGGGTGGCCGGGGCGGGGGCGGGTTCGTAGGGTCGGGCTGATGAAGTCTCTTGCGGGCAAGGTCGCCGTGGTCACCGGGGCGGGTTCGGGTATCGGGCGGGAGGTCGCGCTGGAGCTGGCGCGCGGCGGGGCTCGGCTGGCGCTGAGCGACGTCAACTCCGAATCCGTCGCCGCGGTCGCCGACCAGTGCCGGACGCTGGGAGCGCAGGTGCACGAGCAGCGGCTGGACGTGGCGGACGCCGCCGCGGTGTTCGAGTACGCGGACGCTGTCGCCGGGCATTTCGGCGCGGTGAACCTGGTGGTCAACAATGCGGGCGTCATGCATTTCGGCTCGGTCGAGGAGACGTCGCTGGAGCAGATCCGCCGGGTCGTCGACATCGACCTCTGGGGCGTCATTCACGGGACTAAGGCCTTCCTGCCGCATCTCATCAAGTCCGGCGACGGGCACGTCGTGAACATCTCCAGCGTTTTCGGGCTGTTCGGGATCCCGACGCAGTCCGCGTACAACGCGGCGAAGTTCGCCGTGCGCGGTTTCACCGAGACGCTGCGGCAGGAGATGCTCGTAGCCGGGCACCCGGTTGCGGTCACCTGTGTCCATCCGGGGGCGATCAAGACCGAACTCGCCTACCGGGCCAGCATCGCTGACGGGGACCGGGACGCCATCAACGACGGCTTCGACCGGATGGCGCGCACCACGCCGCAGCAGGCTGCCCGCACTATCGTCGCGGGCATCCGCGCGGGGAAGCCCAGAATCCTGGTCGGCGCCGACGCCCGCGTCCTCGACAAGCTCGTCCGCCTCCTCGGCCCGCACTACCAGCGCCCCCTGGCGGCCATGGTGAAGCGCCTCAGCGCTGCCTGACCTCAATGTCGTTCCGCCCCTCCGGGAACGACCCGTGAAGTGCGTTCAACGCAACTCACGGGTCGTTCAGAACCTCATGGTTGGTAATTGCTGGGAGTCTGCTATAAATTGCGGTGTTCCCTGTGGGTTATCGGATGACGGGTGTCCTCCGGCGTGGATGAGGTGTGGTTGATGGCGGCTGGGCGGAAAGCTGGGTATCTGACGATAGGCGCGCTGCCGATAGCGGTGGCGGTCGCGTGCGGGGGAGTTGCGGGGGCGGCGCCGCAGGCGCAGCCGGGCGCTGCCGGCAACGCGCAGCCGGGCGCGACGGCGCCCACGCAGCCCGGGACCACGGTCGTCCCGGGCACGGCGACCCAGCCGGGAGCGACCGTGACTCCCCAGCAGGACGCCGCGGGCATCGCCCCCGCGACCGACTTCGGCCAGTCCCGGCCGGTGCCGCAGCGCACCTACGTCAACCCGATCGACCCGGGCAGGCTGCACGCCCCCGCCCCGGTGCTCCCGGTCGCGCCCATCGCGCCGCGGCCGAACACGGTGCGCCTCGGCCTGTTCGAGACGCCGACTCCGACGTGGCTGCCGGTGGGCCTGCGCGACCAGGTCAACGGCATGTCGGCCGGGGCCGAGGCCCAGCTCTCGACGGTATTCCGCGCGATCGGCGTCGCGCCGAGCCGCTCCGACCACATGGCCGCCGCCACC
>JABFVX010000080.1 GCA_013362555.1 Mycobacteriaceae bacterium | reverse complement strand
CGGGCGGCACCGCGGTCGCCATGGACGCGCTGGCTCCGGATTTCCGGGTCGCGGCGGACCAACTGCTGTCGGCCGACGGCTTCCATCCCTCCGGCGCGGGCTACGCCCTCGCCGCGACGGCGTTGCTGCCCGCCCTGTCGGATGCTCTCGACCGTCCAGAACGACCCGTCACGTGCGCCTGACGCACGTCACGGGTCGTCGTGGACGCTATTCGGCGGTTTGGTCGCGGAGGTAGGCGAGGGTTTTCGCGAGGATTCGGGACACGTGCATCTGGGAGATCCCGAGTCGCTGGGCGATCTGGGTCTGGGTCATCGAGTCGAAGAACCGCATCGTCAACACCTGGCGTTCGCGCTCCGGCAGCTTGGCGACGAGCGGGCCGATCGCGAGGCTTTCCTCCACGCGGTCGTAGCGGGGTTCGGTGGCGCCGAGCGAGTCCAGGAGAGTGGGCTCCACGTCGCCGCCCGCCGGAGACGGGGCGTCGATGGAGCTCGGTTGATAGGCGTTGCCCGCAATCAGCGCCTGGGTGATCTCGCCGGGGTCGACCTCGAGCTCGGCGGCGATCTCTTTCGCGGTGGGCGAGCGGCCGAGCCGCTGCGACAGCGTGTCGATTGTGGGGCCGAGGCGCAGGTGAATCTCCTTGACCCGCCGGGGCACTCGCATCGCCCAGGTGTTGTCGCGGAAATGTCTGCGGATCTCCCCCATGATGGTCGGAATGGCGAACGACAGAAACGGCGATCCGCGGGCGGCGTCGAACCGGTCTACCGCGTGGACCAGGCCGACGCGGCCCACCTGGGCCAAGTCGTCCATCGGTTCGCCGCGGCCCGCGAACTTGCGGGCGACGTGATCGGCCAGCGGCAGGCAGCGGGCAATGATCCTGGCCCGCAAAGCTTCCCGCTGTGGATCGGAGTCGTCGAAAGCCGCGAGCTCTTCGAAGAGCGGACCGAGATCGTCGTAAGTGTCATCCCGGTTGCTCCGGGAACCCGGCTTGCCCCGATTGGTCTCACCCGCCACTGATGCTGCTCCGCATCCGGCTGAACTCGATGATCGTCGGGTACCCGGAAGCCTCTGCGTCATAGGGGTGTTGGGTTGCCACGACGGAGTCGGTGAGAGTGCGCAGCACATGCCAGCCGAAGCTGTTGTTGTCCGGCAACCCGACCCCGGCCGCCGTGGTGGACACCCGCACGAGCAGACCGGTGTCGCTCGCGGTGAGCTCGCACCGCAGCACCGCGCCGGGCAGCGCTTCCATCATCAGTATCGACGCCACCTCGTCGACGGCCAGCCGGACGTCGGAGACTTCGTCGAGAGTGAAATCGGTCAGGAGAGCGACCGTTTCGGCAAGCGCCCTCAACATAGGCAACTGGGCCAGCTCGGCAGCGACGCTGACATCCACCCGTGAGGTGCGCACCGGCGACGTCGACGCATGCTCACCCATTCGCACCACCTTGCCTCTTCATGGAACCTGCAGCCCTAGAGTACCCAGCCGCACCGAACATACGCCGTGCGATCACGGAAGCGACCCCTCTTCGCGTCTGCGCACAGACGCTGTCGGTCGAAAAACGGCCCGAAGGCCACCCGGGACGGGCGCCCCGGATGGCCTTCGGCTGCTCGTGCCGCGCTCAGCGGCTAGTCATTGTTGAAGTAGCTCAACAGCCGCAGGATCTCGACGTAGAGCCACACCAGGGTGACGGTCAGTCCGAGAGCGACGGCCCAGGCCATTTTCTCCGGCGCCTGCGCGCGGATGAGCTGGTCGGCGGTGTCGAAGTCGATGAGGAAGTTGAACGCGGCGATACCGATGCAGACGAGGCTGAACGCGATCGCCAGCGGCCCGCCCGAGCGCAGGCCGAAGCCGTCGGCCATGAAGAAGCTCGCGATCAGGTTGCCCACCATCAGCACCAGCACGCCCACGGTGGCGCCGACGATCATCCTGGTCAGCTTGGGGGTGACGCGGATCGCGCCGGTGCGGTAAGCGACCAGCATGCCCGCGAAGACCCCCAGCGTGCCGAGCACGGCCTGCCCGATGAGCCCGGCTCCGCCGACGCCGCCGAAGGTGATGTCGGTGAACACGAACGACAGCGAGCCCAGGAACAGGCCCTCGGCCACGGCGTAGCCGAGCACGATCGCCGGGTTGGACGACTGGTTGCCGAAGCTGGCCACGAGCACGAGCACCAGCCCGACCAGCGCGCCGACCAGCGCGAACGGCAGCGCCAGCTTCGTGTTGTTCGCGACCAGCACGTAGGAGATCACCGCCGACACGATCAGCGTGCCGAGCGTGATCGCCGTCTTGGTGACCACGTCGTCGATGGTGATCGCCCGGGTCTGCGCCGGGTATGCCTGCTGGTACCCCGGCTGCTGCGGGTACCCGGGCTGCGGGTACTGGCCGTACTGCGGCTGTGCCGGAGCCCCGCCGAACCCGGCATAGCCGGACTCCTTGGGCAGGTTCCGGAAGACCGGATTGGAACTGGTACGCACGCTGGGACCCTTTCTCGAAACCGCTCGAAGACTTGCGCGCCTTTGCACAGTCGAACGTTCAGCCCGGGGCCGGAGTTCCCCCGGAGCTTTCCCCGAGCCTAATGGAAATCGAACTTCCAGAACGACTCATGAGTTGCGTTGGGCGCAACTCATGAGTCGTTCTGGAAGTTCGCTCAGCGCGGGATGCTGCGGGTGACGACGAACTTGCGGTTGCGGGCCACGATGTCGGTGGGGCCGACCAGGCGTTCCAGCACGCCGCGGTAGCGGAGGTGGCCGTTGTAGACGGTCCACATCTCGCCGCCGGAGCGCAGCGCCCGGCCCGCGGAGCGGAACATCTTCACCGCCGCGCCCGTATGCACGGCCGCGCCGACGTGGAACGGCGGGTTGCACACGATCAGGTCGGCGGAGGCGTCCGCCGCGGCCCCGAGCGCGTCGTCGCGGGCCACGGTGATCCGGTCCGCCACGCCGTTGGCCTCGGCGGTGGCGCGGGCAGACGCCACCGCAGCGGCGGACTGGTCGGTGGCCGTGACGGCCAGCTCCGGAAACCGCTTCGCCAGGGCGACGGCGAGTATGCCTGTGCCGCAGCCCAAGTCAACCGCGGTGCGCGCATCCGCCCGCATCGAGCCGAGGTGCTCGAGCAGGAACCGGGTGCCGATGTCGAGCCGCGGGCCTGCGAACGCCGCGCCGTGCGCGACAACGTCCAGGGTGAGCTCGCCCGGGCCGTCCGGGATCTCGACCGGCGCCCGCACCGGAAACGGCGGCGCGGCGGCCGGGCGGGGACCGGATGCGACCAGCACCCGGGACTTCTGGCGACCCAGGCTGGCCTGTACCGAGTCGAACGACGTTGTGAGCGTGGCATTCATCGCCTTGGACAGGTGCTTGTCACGCCCGCCCGCGTACACCCGCACCGCGGAATCGGCGTATCGCGCTATGGCGTCGGCGATTTCGGCCAGGGCTGCCAGCGAGCGCGGCATGCGCAGCAGCACCACCCTGGCGTCCATGAGCAATTTCGGGCCGAGCGGCAGGCCCCGGTAGACACCCGAAAAACCCAGGGAGTCGGCATTGTTTGCCAACGCGAGCTCGCCCGTGTAGGCGTCCTGGTGTACCCGGATCTCCCCGACTCCCAGCGCCGCGGCGCCCAAAGTCAGTGCGCCGTAGGCGTCGTCGATCACGGCTACCCGCCCGTCGCCCGCTGCGACGCAGTCCGCCGCCGCGAGGTCGAGGATGAGGCGGTCCGCGCCGTCGACCGCGACGAGATTGGCGGATTCGACATCGGGATAGCGACGCAGCCCGGCGAACAACTCATCAGTAGCACCCACGCCTACAGTTTGCCCGAAATTTGCTGCCATGGGAACCTGTTTCGGCGCACCTTTCCGAGTCGTGATCCGGAGAACTGGTTGAGACTACCCGTCTCGGGTAACCCGATAGTCGAACGATTTTCGACAGAGGGAGCTGATTCCCGTGCCTATGAACGCCGGCACGATCTTGATCGCCGAAACGTTGGCCGAACGGGCCTACCTCGACGAACCCGCCACCGACGTCGTCTGGTGGCAGCACGCGGTACTCACCATGAGCGACAAACACCCGCTGCTCGTCGAGGACCCGACCACCCAGGTGACCCTCCTCATGCTCCAGGAGTGACCGCCGCAATAACACCCGTATCGCGCGTCTACACCCGCAGCTGCGGGTGTAGACGCGCGATACGGGTGTGGGTCAGACCGTGAACCGCTCGCCGGGGCTGGGGATCCGCAGCCGCGAAGCCAGCCCGGCGTAGTCGAACTCGCGGGCGAGGCGTTCCAGGGTTTCGGAGAAATGGGCCCAGCCTTCGGCGTGGATCGGGATGACGACGGCATCGGCCAGGATCCGGGCCGCCGCCACCGCGGTGCGGGCGTTGAGGGTGACGTCCGTGTCGCCGTAGCGGCCCGGGTTCGCGGCTCCGGTGAACAGCACCGCGATGTCGATGCGGCCGATCCGGTCGACGATGTCCTGGACCCGGTCCACAGCGGCGTTGTCGCCGGAGATGTATACCGTCAGCTTGCCTTCGGCCTGCAGGACGAAGCCGATCACGACGCCCGAGATCGGCTCGCACCCCTCCGGGCCGTGCAGCGCGGGCACGGCGGTCACCGTGATCTGCCCGGCCGGGCCGTCGAGCTTGGCCGTGTCCCAGGCGACCAGACCCTGGACGCCGTCGATGCGGGCGGCCGCGTCCACCGTGGAAAACACGGTGTCGACGGAAGCAAGGAACTCCCGGCCCGCAGTGTCGAGGTTGTCGGCGTGCTGATCGTGCGAGAGCAGGACCACGTCGACCTCGCCGAGATCGGC
>JABFVX010000153.1 GCA_013362555.1 Mycobacteriaceae bacterium | reverse complement strand
GGGCTTCGCGGTCACGCTCGCCGCGGCCGGGGCGGCCTTGGCGGCGGCGTGGCCGGGAGCCTGGTCGTTTCTGCGGTTCCAGTCCGCCCGCGGCATCCAGATCGAGTCCGTCGCCGCGACCCCGCTCATGGTGGCGCGGGCCGCGGGCGCGAACCTGGCCGTCGTCCACCGCTACGGCGCCGAAGAACTGCTCGGCCCCGGAGTCGGCGCGGCTACCGCTGCCTGCCTGCTCGCCACGGTGCTCGCCGCAGTGCTGGTCGGCGTGATGTGGCTGCGGACGCGCAGGCGCCTCGGCGCCGGACAGTCGGTGAGCCCGGCGGCGGCCGCGGACGCGACCTTGTTCGCCGTGCTGTTGGCCATGGCTACGAGCAGGGTGTTGAGCCCGCAGTACGTCGTGTGGGCGGTCGCGGTCGCGGCAGTGTGCGCGGTGCTGCCGGGCACATCGCAGTGGCCGGTGATAGCGCTGGTATTGGCGGCGGCGGCGCTGACGCAGCTCGAGTACCCGTTCCTTTACGACCGGATCTCGAGTTGGCCGGGAACGTTGGTGCTGGCGGCCCGCAATGGGATCGTGATTTGGTCGGCCGTCTGGTCCGGAATCCGCCTGTGGCGCTCCACCGCAATAGCCGAACATGTTGTGTAGTAAAATATCCGGCGATTTGTTATCCGACCGTGCCCGAGCGTTCGATCGATTCGAATTCACGCTCGCGACGCGGGCTGTGCATACCGCGGGGTAGTTCTTTACAATGTAGTCATTGTCTTAAGACAAAGGCCCATCGAGCGTACCGACAGGCTCGATGGGTCTTTCATGTCCGGACCTGCGCGCAATACTCGGAATCTGTTCATTTTTAATTGCATTCGCGGGCTTCGCGAATTTTCGCGAGTATCGTCCTCCGTATCGGAGCCTTGATGGGAGGACTCTATGCTCGAAAGTCCATTTTCCGCTGGTACATACGGAAGTACAGCAACACGGCAGAGTCGGGGTGGCCAGGCCACGATTCCGGACCAGGTCGCCTTCGACCGGGATACCGCGACGGCCTACGTGATCGACGCGATCGAGGCCACCGGCGCAGCGTCTCGCCACGACTTCGATATCGGCGCGATCGTCACTGTCTCCCACGCGGTCGCCGAGTGCTGGGGCTTCAGTTCCATCGAGCAGGAGATTTTCTGGCGTATCGCGTCGCACTTCATGAAGGACTGAGCGCGCCGCAACCGCGCCGCTACCCGGCCAGCCCGTGTGGGTCTTCCTCGTCAGCCGCGGGCAGCGGCGGCAGATCCGGGGCTACGCGGCCGTCGACGATGACGATGGCGCCGCGCAGCAGCGCCGACATCGCGAATTCCTCCGCAGCCGAGCGCTCGGCCTGATATTCGCATGGCGGGTGGTCGGGATACATGACCCGCACCCGCCGCTGTGACGATCCCTGCATCGATGGAGCCCCCTGCTGCTCGTGTGATGCTGCCCCGGCGCACACCGGGGCCTGTCACCGAGTGCATCGGAGTGTCCCTGTCGAGTGTTTCACCCGAATCAGCTCACCGCGGCGAGGCGGACGCGGCGACGTCCGTGCGGATAGCTGATCTCCTGACTCGAATGCGCCAGCCGGCGCATTCGAGTCCGGGTGTGGTCCTGGACACAGCGCAGCAAGGTGGCCAGTTCGGGCCCGATCATCTTGCCGCAGGATGCGTTTGCCAGCCCGAGTCTGCGGATCTCGGCCTCGGACAGGCCCATCGCAAGCAGTGACCGGATGATCTCGACCCGCCACACGGTGTCCTCGTCGAAGAGCCGCCGACCGGCGGGGCTGCGACCGCGGGCGTGGATGAGTCCGCGGTCCTCGTGTCGACGCAGTGCTTCCACGGGCACGCCGGTGCGCAGCGCGAGCTGATCGATCGACAGTGCCGCCCTGATGTCCGCCGCCGTCATGACCGGATTCCTTCCGTGCCCGTCAACACCTGGTGATACCGCATCGACAGCCCCTTCTTCGTCAGGTGACCTTGACTTTCGGAACCAGACCTTACCGTTTGTATCGCTAGATCCAGATAAGCGGATATAGGCGTGTCGCCCATGTCGCGGTGTGCTCGTTGCAATCGGGATGCATGCTCAGAGCAGTGCGAGGCTGACGCAGAGGGCGCCGAGGGCGAGCAGCTGGAGGGACACTCGCAGAGGGACGAAACTGTCCCAGCGGTCTTGCAGGGCACGGGCATTCGGTGGCGTAACGCCCGCTTGGGCGGCTGCGGTCTGGGCGGTGTTGATCGGCTTCGCCACCCGCACGTAGCAGGCGAGCCAGATGACCAGAGCGGCCAGGGCTACCGCGGCGGCGACGGCCGCGGCCGCGTGTCCGGCCGCCACTGCGAGCGGAATGGTGAGAACAGTGGCGATGACGCCGCTTGCGCCGATCGGGGGCATGCGCCGGTCGGCGTAGTGATGGCCCCAGCCCGCGTAAGTCGTCATGGTGGCGTCGTCCAAGCGGGCGAAGACCGAGCGGGTGACCATCGCATAGCAGATGTCGGTGCCGTAGACGACGGCGTTGGTGAGAACCGCCGCCACAGCGGCGGACTGGGCAAGGGTAGCGATGACGGTCATCGGAACGCTCCAGAATCTAGCAGTGCTAAGTACTAGAGCAACGCTAACAGAGCATGTCTAGATTGTCTAGCGGTGCTAGAGTTCCGCGCATGGGCACTGCTTCACGACGAGAGCGCGAACGCGCCGACCGGCGCCGACTGATCATCGACACCGCGCGCGAGCTGGCCGAAGCCCAAGGCTGGGAGGCGGTGACGGTGCGCAGGCTGGCGGAGCGGATCGAATACAGCCAGCCAGTGCTCTACAGCCACTTCGCGGGCAAGACCGACATCGTGTCGGCCGTCGCCGAAGAGGGCTTCGCCGAGCTCGCCGCGCTGCTGCGCCGCGCCCGCGAGGGCGCGGACGGCCCGGCGTCGGCAGTGGCGGCCGTAGCGCGCGACTACCTCGACTTCGCCGCCGACCGGCCCGCGCTCTACGACGCCATGTTCCTGATGGAGGTCACCTTGGAGTTCGGCCCGGCCGCGCCGCAGCCGCTGAAAGACGGTTTCGCCGAGCTGATTACGGTCTTCCGCCCATTCGCCGCGGCCGACCCGGAGACGTTCACCGAGGTGGCATGGGGCGCGCTGCACGGCCTCGCCACCCTCGACCGCGGCGGCAGGCTGCGCCCCGGCCACCGCGACGAGCGGCTGCGCCTGTTGGTTGCTGGCTGGACCGCGGGCGTTGCAATTCCAGAATGACCCGCGACGTGCGCTCAACGCACGCCGCGAGTCATTCTGGAGGTTTGCAGCGGATGTCTATCCAGAACCGGCGGTTCTGGCTTAGGCTCGGCTGCGTGCCTCGGACTACCCACAAGGCGGCCACGGCCGTCATCGAATCGATTCCAACCGCGTCGGGGACGTCATTGGTGGTGAATGTCTACCGGCCCAGCCTGGTCCGGCGGCTGCTCGGGTTGGTGTGGCGGCTCGTCGGACTGGGGCTGCGGCTGTTCGGGCTGGGTCTGACGGCCACCGGCGCCGCGCATTTCGCTGTGCCGGAGCGGTTCGACAAACTCACGGCGCTGGCCTTCCCGACCGACACCCGGCAGTGGACGCTGCGCAACGGGTGTAGGGCTTGGGGTCAGGGGCGGCCGTACAGGCGGGTCATGATGGCGTAGGCGGCGCGAGTGACGCGGGGGGAGGCGCCGAGCCAGCCGAGTTCGGTGGACAGTCCGCCGGTGCGGGTGGTCATGATCGTGTGTGGGGCGGTGTACTTGAGGATGCCGTCGCGCCCGTTGCGAGGCGCGCCCGCGCCGGAGTTGCGTACGCCCGGGGAGGGGGCGTGGCGGGCGGCCAGGTGGATGTAGCCGTCGTTGACCGCACCGGTTCCGGTCGCGATACGGCGGGCGACGGCCGCGCCTTTCGCTCGGTCGCGGGTGTACACCGAGGAGGTCAGGCCGTACTCCGAGTCGTTCGCCAGGCGGACCGCCTCATCGACGTCGCGCACCTTCATCACCGGCAGGACCGGGCCGAAGGTCTCTTCGCGCATCACCGCCATGTCGTGGTTGACGTCGGCGAGCACGGTCGGCTCGAAATACCGTGCCGTGCCGGGCTTTCGCTTGCCGCCGGTCAGCACCCGGGCGCCCTTGGCGACGGCGTCCGCGACGTGACGGTCGAAGGTGATGGCGCCGAGGTCGGCGGCGCCCGGCCCGGCGCCGCCGCGCACCCGCAGGCCCGCGACGAAATCCGCCAACGCGGTCGAGAACTCCTCGTATACCGGCGCTTCGACGTACACCCGCTCCACCGACATGCAGACCTGGCCGCTGTTCGCCAGCCCCCACGTGGCCGCGGCGTGCACCGCCCGGTCGAGATTGGCGTCCGCGCAGACGATCATCGGGTCCTTGCCGCCGAGTTCCAGCGAACAGGGGATCAGCCGCTCCGCGCAGCGCACGCCGACCTGCCTGCCGGTGTGCGTGGATCCGGTGAACTGAACCATGTCGACCGAGTCGACGAGCGCGGCCCCGGTCGCGCCCGGCCCGGTCGCGGTCAGCAGCACGTCCGCGGGGAAGCCCGCGGCGCGAATGCCCTCGGTGACCAGTGCTGTTGTCAGCGGGGTGATTTCGGAGGGCTTGAGGACGGCGGTATTGCCCGCCGCCAGTGCCGGAATGGCGTCGCCCAGCCCGATGTGCAGCGGATAGTTCCAGGGCGCGATCACGCCCACCACCCCGAGCGGATCGTGCGCCACCGTGAATCGCCTGCCGAGAACGTAGGGGCTGCCGCCGCGGACACGTTCGTCGCGCAGGTAACGTTCGGCGTTGCGCTCCCAGAACCGGATCAGGTCGGCGGTCACGAAGACTTCCGAAGCCAGTGCGTCGTCGTAGGTCTTGCCGGTCTCGGCCATAGTGGATTCCACTACGGCGCAACGATTCCGGACCAGCCAGCGCCGGATGATCCCCAGGTTCCGCGCGCGCTCGGCCACAGGTTTGCGGGCCCACTCGCGCTGTGCGGCGCGCGCCCGCGCGACCAGGTCCGGCACCGAATCGGTCATGTCCGCGGCGGTTCCGACGATGTCGCCCGTGACCGGGCTGCGTACCTCGAGGTCCATGTCAGCCCTGTTCTATTCGCTTGTCGTAGGCCTGCCGCGCGTTCCGGTCGAAGTCGAGGAAGACGCGGCTCGCCCCGGAAATCCGGGCCACAGCGTCATTGACCTTGGTGGGAAGGATGTTTCGGGAACTCATCGAGCCCCGCAGCCACCGTGGCACGAAGTAGGCTCGGCTGCCCCGCCGCAAGGCCTGAGCCACGACGTCGGCCACCTGCTCCGGAGTCACCGTCGGCATCCCGCGCACGCCGGCCGTGCCTGCGATCAGTTCAGTGGCGGTGAAGCTCGGCAGGATGACCGACACCGAGATGCCGCGGTCGGCGAACTCGAGGCGCAGCCCGTCGCTGATCCCGACCACCGCGTGTTTGCTTCCCGCGTAGACGGTTCCGCCGGGCGGGGTCGCGGCGCCCGCCGTCGACGAGATGTTCACGATGTGTCCGCTCCGCCGCGCCAGCATGCCGGGCAGCACGGCGCGCACCCCGTTGAGCACGCCGTGCACGTTGACGTCGAACACTCGGCGGTCAGTGGCCGCGTCATGGGATTCGAAGGGGCCGATCGGCATGATCCCGGCATTGTTGACCAGGACCCCCACCGGGCCGAGCTCCGCTTCCACCTCGGCGACCAGGTCGGAGAACGCCTGAGCGTCGGTGACGTCGAGTGTGCGAGCGACGCTGTGGGCGATGCCCGCGGCGGCCGTGCGGGCGCTGTCGGCGTCGATGTCGGCGATGACGACCGCAGCGCCGTCAGCGGCCAGCCGGGCGGCGATGGCGCGCCCGATGCCGCGGCCCGCGCCGGTCACGACCGCGACCGTCATGCTGTCACCTCGCTCGCCTGGCCGACGTCGGACCGGACGCGCGTGACCAGCGACACCGGCAGTCCGTCGCGCACCACGGGCAGGGCGGACAAGTCGAGCGGCCAGATGTAGTCCGGCGGCACCGACCACTCGAAGTTGCGCAACAGCTCGAGGAACACGGTCTTTGCCTCCATGCCGCCGAAGTACATGCCGATGCACTTGTGGACGCCGCCGCCGAAGGGCGCCCAGGCCATCCTGTGCACTTTGTCTTCGCGGCGCTCCGGCAGATAGCGGTCCGGGTCGAAGCGCATCGGGTCGGGCCAGACGTCAGAGCGCAAGTGGTTCGCGTACGTCGGCAGGATCAGGAAAGTGTCCTTCGGAATGTGGTAGCCGAGTATTCGAGTGTCCTTGACCGCGTACCGGATCAAGCCGTTCACCGGCGCGCACATCCGCAGCGACTCCTTCATGCAGCGGTCGAGCACGTCGAACTGGTCCAGTTCGGCCATGGTCGGGGCATGCGGTCCGGCGAGCGCCTCCGCGCGCGCCCGCTGTTGCCAGTCCGGGTTTTTCGCCAGGAAGTACGCCATCGACGACAGCGTGGTCGTCGTGGTGTCGTGGGCGGCCATGAGCAGAAAGATCATGTGGTTCACCACGTCGTCGTCGGTGAACGCGGCCCCGTCGTCGTCGGCCACGGTGCACAGCCGGGCGAAGATGTCGTCGCCGCCGTCGCGGCGCTTGGCCGGGATGTGGCTGCGGAAGAATTTCTCCAACAGTTTTCGCCCGGCGAGGCCGCGGTCCCAGGCGGTGATCGGCACCGGCGACAAGGGCGTCTTGGCGCGGATGAGGGTGGTCGTCGCGTGCACCGTGTCGACGAACGCGGTGTTGACCTTGCGCGCCTCGCCCGGCGACAGCGACACCCCGACGAACACGTCGAGCGCGGTGTCGAGGGTCAGCTGCTTGAGCCTGCGCTGAATCGGGAAGTCCGGCGCCGCAGCCCAGTTCGCGATCTGTCGGGCGATCGAGGCCTGCATGGCGGCCAGGTAGCTCTGCAGCGCCGTGCGGCCGAAGGCGAGCTGCATGACGCGGCGGTGGTCGAGGTGTTCCTGCCCGTCCAGCAGCATCACGCCGCGGTTGAAGAACGCCCCGATGAAGTAGCCCCACGCCGGGCCGTTCGCGAAAGCGCGGTCCCGGTTCATCAGCACGGTCTCGAACGCTTCGGGGCCCTGCGCCATCACGACCCGCTTGCCGACGTAGTTGGCGGCGGCGACCTCGCCGAACTCGCGCCGCAGCCGCTCGCACTCGCCGAGCAGATTGCGGCGGAACAGCAGCGTGTTCAGCACCATGTTGGTCGTGTCGCCGCGCACGGTTTTCAGGCCGCTGCCTGCGGGAGCGGGCGTCGTTGTCATCGGAGGTCCTTTCGGTGTCGATGACGCAAGGTGTCCGGAATGACCCGCGGCGTGCGTCCGGCGCACTCCACAGGTCGTTCCGGAAGGACTGGGTTCCCGGACATGTCTCAGGCTCGCTGACGCAGCTCCCCGCGCAGCACCTTGCCGGTGGCATTGCGCGGCAGTTCATCCACCAGCACCACATCGCGGGGCACCTTGTGCCGGGCCAGATTCGACTTGACGTGCGCCTTGATCGCCTGCGGGTCCACGGTGCGGCCCGCGGCCGCGACGACATAGGCGCGCAGCCGCTTCCCGAACTCGTCGTCGTCCACGCCGACGACCGCGACGTCGTCGACGTCGGGGTGGCCTGCCAGCAGGTTCTCCACTTCCACGGGATAGACGTTCTCGCCGCCGGACACGATCATGTCGTCGTCGCGGCCGTCGATGAACAGCAGTCCGCTCGCGTCGAAGTGGCCCATGTCGCCGGTGGACATGTGGCCGTCGCGGAACTGCTTGTGCCTGCCGTCGGTGTAGCCCTCGAACGGAGCGCCGCTGCGCACGAAAATCCGGCCGGGAGTGTTCGGCGCCGTAATGCGCCGGTCCTGTGCGTCGTACAGCGCCACGCTGGTGGTGACCGGCGGGCGGCCCGCGGCGCCGGGGGCCGCCCGCAGCTCGTGCGGCTGCGCCACCGCGGCGATGGCGACCTCGGTGGAGCCGTACAGGTTGTACAACACCTCGCCGAAGGTCGTGCGCACCCGCTCCGACAGGTCCGGCGTCAGGACCGAACCGCCGACCACGATGACCTTCAGCGCCGACAGGTCGTAGCGGGCGATCACCTCCGCAGGCAGCGCAGTCATCCGGTGCAGCATCGTGGGCACCGCGACCAGCATCTCGGCCCGGTGTTCGGCCAGCGCCCGCAGGGTGGCCTCGGCGTCGAACCTGCGCAGCAGCACCGCCTTGTTGCCCAATGCCGTTGCGGTGCCCCAGAAACCGAAGCCGGTGGCGTGGAACAGCGGCGACACCACGACGATCGAGCTCCGCCGGGGAATCGGAATCCGGTCGACGAAGATCGCGCTCACCATCGGGTTCACCTTCGTCCGCGGCGCGCCTTTCGGAAGGCCGGTGGTGCCGCTGGTGAGGATGACGAAGCCGCCGAGCCGCGGCGGGGGCGCGGGCCGGGCGCGGTCGCCGCGGGCGATCAGGTCGTCCACCGTGGTCGCGCCTGCGGGGCCTGGATCGGTGTCGTCGACCCAGGTGAGGAAGCGGGGCAGGTCCGCGGCGAGACCGTCGAGCAGGCCGCCGAATTCACTGTCGTGCAGCACCGCGCGCACCCGCTCCCGCCGCGCCACCTCGGCGAACTGCGGCTTGGCGAATCCGGTGTTCATCATGACCAGGCGCAGG
Organism: Mycobacteriaceae bacterium; assembly: GCA_013362555.1. Lineage (GTDB taxonomy): Bacteria > Actinomycetota > Actinomycetes > Mycobacteriales > Mycobacteriaceae > JABFVX01. Next base: position 7,010 of record JABFVX010000153.1, on the reverse strand, counting down.
CCCGCTTTGCCTGCCGCGATCGCGCTGAGCACCAGCCCGCGGTGGTCGCGCGCCAGCAGCGCCACTGTGTCCCCCGGGCCGAGACCGTCTGCCAGCAGCGCGTTCGCGAGCGCGTTGGATTGGCTGTCGAGATCGCGGTAGCTCAGCGCACCGCGCTCGTCGGCCAGTGCCGGCGCGTCCGGGTGATCCTGTGCGCCTGCCATCACCACCGCCGCCTGCGGACCGTAGGCCGCGTTCGTCTTCGCGTGCCGCAGCACCGCGCCCGGACGCTTGAGGTCGATCACGCCGCACTGGTGCAGTCGCAGTACGGCCTTGAGCCGCTCGGCCGCCAGGCCTATTCGGTTCGGGACCGCAGTGTCTGCCATTTCGTCAAGGTAGGCGGCTTCAACAGCGGAAACCATGAGGTCCGCGGTCAGAACTTGTCTTTTCCGGCCACAATTGTGACCATGGACACATGGGGATGGACAGCGTCCGGCCGGGCGCGAGCGCCGCCGCGCTGGTGACGCTGGCGGGCGAGTTCGGAATGACGGTGGCGCAGTGCCTGCGCGGAAGCGGGCTCACGCCCGCGACGCTGGACCGCCCGGACGGGGAGGTCCGCGCCGCCCAGGAGCTGGCTGTGGTGACCAACATCGTCGGCGCTCTCGGCCACGTGCCCGGCCTCGGCTTGGAGGCGGGCAAGCGGCACGACATGACCACCTACGGCATCTACTCCTTCGCGGTGGTGAGCAGTCCGACGGTGCGGCAGGCCTTTCGGATCGGCGTGGACTACATGGAGATCGGATACTCGCTGGCGCGCTGGCGTTTCGTGGAGGACGATGCCGGCGGCGTCGTGACGCTGGACTACTCCGAACTGCCCGCCGCGACGCGAATCTTTCTGCTGGAACGCGACATCGCCAGCATCGCCACCCTGGACCGCGAGATCTTCGGCACTCTGATCGCTCCGGACGCGGTGGAGCTCGCCTGCCCCGCGCCGGATTACGCGCACCTGTTCACCGAGCTGCTGACTTTCGCTCCGGTCTTCGATGCACCGCACACCCGCATCGCGTTGTCCCGCGACGTCTTGGACCTCCCGCTGCCGCAAGGCAATCCGCACGTCGCGGCCTTGGCCGAACAACAGGCCGCAGCCATTCTGCAGCGTCGGCGGGCCCGGCAGGGCATCGGCGAGCGGGTCCGCGCGGTGCTGCTGGCCGAGGGGGTGGACGCCGCCCAGGACGCGGTGGCCGCGGCCCTGAACCTGAGTGTGCGCACCCTGCGCAGGCGGCTCGACGCCGAGGGCACGTCCTATCGCGAGCTGGTCTCCGAAACCCGCCAGATGCTCGCCGAGGAGCTGCTTGCGATCGGCGCCACGGTCGAGGACATCGCCGACCGCCTCGGCTACGCCGACGCCTCCAGCTTCACCCACGCCTTCCAGCGCTGGACCGGCACGAGCCCCGGCCGATTCGCCCGCACCGTCCGCTGAAAGCCTCCAGAACGACCCATGAGGTGCGATACGCGCACGTCATGGGTCATTCTGGAGGTTTGAGGCACCGGTCTCGGTGGAACGTGTTTCAATTCCGGGATGGATCCGGTTTTCAGTCCGGTTCGGTTGGGGCCGGCGACGGTGCGCAACCGGATCGTCAAGGCGGCGACGTTCGAGGCCGCGACGCCGGGCGGCGTCGTGACCGACCGGCTGGTGGAGTTCCACCGCAGGCACGCCGAGGGCGGGGTCGGGATGACGACCGTCGCCTTCTGCGCGGTGTCGCCGGAGGGGCGCACCGACCGCGACGCGATGTGGCTGCACCCGGAGGTTGCGGCAGGGCTGCGCACCGTGACCGATGCCGTGCACGAGGCCGGGGCGGCGGCGAGCGTGCAGCTCGGGCACGCGGGCCCGGTCGCGAACGCCAGGTCGAACCAGCTGCCCGCGCTGGGGCCGGGGCGGTTCTTCAACCCGCTCGGGATGCGGCGCACCCGCTTCGCGACCGAGGCCGACCTGACGCGGGTCACGGCCGCGTACGGGACAGCCGCGCTGCTGGCCGCGGACGCCGGTTTCGACGCGGTGGAACTGCATTTCGGCCACAACTACCTGATCAGCGCTTTTCTCAGCCCGCTGCTCAACAGGCGCGACGACCGCTATGGCGGCCCGTTGCACAACCGGGCGCGGCTGGCTCTCGAGGTGGCACGCACAGTGCGGGAAGCGGTCGGCGACCGGATCGCGGTCACCGCCAAACTGAACATGGACGACCGGGTGCGCGGCGGCTTCGGCATCGAGGAGAGCGTGCAGGTCGCCGCGTGGCTGCAGGAGGCGGGCACGGTCGACGCCCTGAAGCTGACGGCGGGCAGCTCGCTGCTCAACCCGATGGCCATCTTTACCGGGGACGCGCCGGTCCGCGAATTCGCCGCGGCCTTCCCCAAGCCGGCGGGCTGGGGCCTGCGGGTCAGCGGCCGCGCGTTCCTGCGTGAATACCCGTTCCGGGAGGCGTATCTGCTCGACAGGGCCCGCCGGTTCCGGGCGGAACTGAGCCTGCCGCTGATCCTGCTCGGCGGCGTGACCTCGAAATCCACCATGGACACCGCGCTCGCGGAAGGCTTCGACCTGGTCGCCATGGCGCGCGCACTGCTGATCGAGCCGGACTTGCCCGCCCGTCTCCGCGCCGACCCCACAGTGCAGTCGCGCTGCACTCACTGCAACCTCTGCGTCCCCACCATCTACACCCGAACCCACTGTCCCGTCACGGCGTAGCAGCACGATACAGCGCTACGGCGCTGACCACGACGCAGATTGCGGACACGATCTGGGCGTGGCTGAGGAGCCGGTAGCGCGGAGTGTGGCGGTGGCCGCGGAAGAACTCGAGGACGAAGCGGGCCAGCGAGTAGGCCCCGATGTAGAGGGCCAGGGTCCACGGCTGTGGGCCGAAGCGCGCTGCGACGGCCGTGTTGACGCCGAACAGCGCGGCGTGCACCGCGAAATCGACGGCCTGGATCGCGACGACCGGCTGGTCGTTCGGAGAGCCCGCGTGGAACTCGCGCCACCACTGTGCGGCCGAGCGCTGGGTGTCCGCCGTGTATCGCACTGTGTACCAGCGGGCTTCGGTGCGCGCTTCGCCATAGCAGCACCCTGACAGCAGGCAGCCGAGTCGGGCGGCCGCCGCGGCGAGCGGCAGCGCCAGCGCGAGGTAGCCGAGCGCAGGCCGCATCGGAATGCCGCTCGCCAGACAGCAAGCCAGGTATACCGGTGTCAGGATCAACACCGTGTCGGTGAGCAGTGACCTGGCAGGCACGCCCCACAGCTTCTTCTTAGCCTGGAGGACAAGCGGATACACCGGGAAGTAGTACACCGTGACGGCCACGAGGGGCAGCCGCCACCCCGCGCCGTCGAGCCACTGCGTCCCCAGCCACAATCCGATCAGCGCGCAGCACGCCGCGCCCGCGTCCATCGCCGCGAAGTACGGGTGCGTCTTTCCGCGGTGAGCGCGCTCCACCAGCCGCTGCAATACCGCGGTGTCCGTCATCGCTATGCTTTCCGCGGCGCCAGGGCCGTGCCGACCGGGCACGCGATATCGCCGACGCGCGTGCCCAGCGTGGCCAGCACCCGGGGCGCGAACAGCGCCGCGGGGTGCGCGCACAGGGTGATGACGTCGAGCGCGGCCGACCGTGCGGTTGCGTTCACCCGCGCGACCTCGACCAGCCGATCCAGGTAGCGGTCCACCGCTCCGGAAGATCCGTTCGGGCCCGCGAGGATTCGGCGGTCTGCCGACGACGCCATGAACCAAGCCCACTTCCCGGACGCGGTCACCACGTTCTGCAGCCGGTCGCGGCGGCCGCGCTCCAAGCGGTCCCGCACGGCCAGCGCGGTCTGCGCCGCCACGGTCATGCCTTGTGCGTAAACCGGGTTGAGCACCAGGGCGGCGTCCCCGACGACCAGCAGGTTCGCCGGCCAATTCGACAACTTGTCGAAGCGGTGCCTGCGGTTGCCCGCCGGACGGAATGCCTTGACCGGGGCGCGATCCTGCGCAGCAAGCAGTTGAGCCAACTCCGGCGAGCGCAGGCCCGCGGCGAAATCGACGAACTCGTCCCACTGCGGCGGCGGGCGGTCGCCGAGACAGCCGACCAGCGTCAGCATCCACTCGCCGTTCTCCACCGGGACTATCTCGCCGCGCCGAGTGTTCGCGGAGTCGGACTGGAGCACCAATCCCCGCCACGGCGCAGGCATTCCGGACGGCAGCCGTACGGTGGCGTAGCCCGCCGAGGTGTCGACGGTGTCGACGCCGACCTCGGCGCCGAGCCACGAGACTGCTTTGCTGCGGCGTCCGGTGGCGTCGACGAAGAGAGTGGGCGTGCGCTGTTCGGCCGCGGCGTGGACGCGCTCGCCGTCGAATCCGGTCACCGCGCGGCCGTATTGAATATCCACGTTCGCCAGCTCGGACACGAAACCGCGCAGGCGCGACTCCAGGAACGGTCTCGTGCAGGTCACCATGCGGTGCGCAGTGTCCAGCGGAACGGCCCAGCCCGGCGCGGTGAGCCACGCGACCTCGCGTGACATCCCGGTCGGCCGAATGCCGTGTGCTGCCAGATCCGACAGCAACCGGGGAAACAGCCGGTCGAGGGCCCGAATGCCGCCCTCCAGCAGGACATGGATCTGATCGCCGTGCGGCACGCCCGGCCTGGCGGCCGCGCCCGGTTCGGTGTCGCGTTCCCAGATCTCGACGCGGCGGCTGAGCGGCGCCAGGGCCGCCGCCATGTTGAGTCCGGCGATTCCGCTCCCGGCGATGAGGACATGATCGAGCACTGTGCACCCTCATTGTTCGACGACGATGCCGTGAGTATGTGGGCCGCGCGGAGGCGCTCACATGCCGCTGTGCCGCATTGCGGAACAGACTGGACGCCGGCGCCGGCTGCCCACGGCAGGGAAGGCGTTGTTGACTTATGTGTACGCCACCGGTCTACTGATCGTTCTCCACAAGCAGGGGCCGGACCGGAAGGACCCACGGAATGCACGGGGCCACACTTGACTCCTGTACGTCACCCCCGACGCCTCCGCGCGACCGCCAACTGGTCGGTGTCATCTCGAAGATGGACTTGCTCTTCGAGGCCTTGGCGCGCAGCGGAACGGCGTTGGGGGTCAGCGAATTCGCCGTCGCGACCGGCATGCCGAAGTCCACGGTGTTCCGGATTCTGAACACTCTGGTGGCGCTGGGGCACATCGAGCGGCTCGGCGGCGGGCGCTACTGGTTCGGTCCGCGGATACGGGCGCTGGCGCACGACGTCACCACTCGCGCGCACTTCTCCGCGGCCCTGCTGCCGTTCCTCATCGACCTCTACGACGAGGTGCGGCATCCGGTCACCCTGACCGTGCTGTCCGGCAGCGACGTCATGGTGCTGCACCGCATCCACGGTCGTCGGGCCGACGGGCTCCGGCACGAGTTCGGCGTCGCGCCGGCGTATTGCACCGCGCCGGGCAAGGCCATGCTGGCGCATGCGCTGGAGGACCAGTGGCCGGACTGGTCGGATGCCGAACTGCGGCCGCGGACCGCGGCGACTATCACCAGTCTCGACCAGCTGCGCGTCGAACTCGCAGAGATCCGCCGCACCGGAATAGCCTATGAGCAAGAGGAATTCGCGCACGGCGTGGTCGCGGTCGCCGTGCCGGTTCTGACCGCCGACCGCCGCTGCGTCGGCGCGATCGCGATCAGCGGCGGCGCCGAAGCGTGGCCGCTGGCCAAAGCCGCCCTGGCGCTGCGCCGCACGGCCCACGAAGCGTCCCGCATCCTGGGCCGCGGCTGGTCGCCCCTCCACGGCTAGAACCCGGATTCTCCTACTTCCAGAATGACCCATGACGTGCGGCCAGCGCACGTCATGGGTCATTCTGGAAGCAGGAAATCTAGCGGGTGCGGTGCACGGCGAGGTCGGCCAGCGCCAGCAAGCCGGCGGCGGCCGCGGGGTCGGGGAGGGCCTCTGTTGCGGAGCGGGTGAAAGACCGCGCCCATTCCAGCGTTGCCGCGCGAATGTTCATGGTGTCGAGCAGCGTTGTCGCTGCGGCTATCTCGGCCGGGCTGACCAGGTCGGTCGAGCGGTACCACCGCTCGAACTCGGCCGCCTGCTTGGTCCCGGCGGCCAGCGCCAGCACGATGGGCAGTGACTGTTTGCGGCGCGCTAGGTCGCTGCCGGTGGGTTTGCCGGTGACTGCCGGGTCGCCCCAGATGCCGAGGATGTCGTCGGTGATCTGGAAGGCCACGCCGAGCCTGCGCCCGAAGGCGTCCATTGCGGCGACTGTCGCGCTGTCCGCGCCCGCGCATACCGCGCCGAGCGCCGCGGCGCAGCCGACCAGTGTGCCGGTCTTGCCCATCGCCATTCGCATGTAGTCGTCCACTCCGACGGCGGCGACCCGCTCGAAGGCGCAGTCTTCGTACTGGCCCCGGCACAGTTCGATCGCGGTGTCGGCCAGCCGCGCCACCGCTGCCGCCGCCGATGCCGGCGGCAGCGTCTGAGCGAGCAGTTGGGTGGCGCCGGCGTGCAGCGCGTCGCCGACCAGGATCGCGTTGCCGACGCCCCACACCCGCCACACCGTCGGTCTGCCGCGCCGGGTGGCGTCGGCGTCCATGACGTCGTCGTGCACGAGGGTGAAGTTGTGGAACAGCTCGGCGGCCGCGGCGGCCACGCCCGCCGCGCTTTCGTCCCCGCCGCAGGCCGCGGCCGCGGCGAGCACGACGGCGGGTCGGATGGCCTTGCCACGGGCTGCGGCGTACTCGGCCCCGGCGGCATCCCACCAGCCGAGGTGGTAGCCGGCCATCAGCCGCAGCGGTTTCGGCATCGCCTCGACGGCACGCCGCGCCACCGGTTCCCAGATGCCGCGTGCACTGGTCGGAAGGTCTTCGGGAGTGTGGTCCGCGTAGGCAATCGACGGAATCATGGTGCACTCCTCATACCTCGGTCCCCGCCGCCTCCGCACCGTAGAGCCGCCCAGGGCGCCGATCCACCCCGCGTTCCGCATTCCGGCACGCACCTCAAAACCTCCAGAATGACCCGTGACGGGC
>JABFVX010000302.1 GCA_013362555.1 Mycobacteriaceae bacterium | reverse complement strand
GCTTCGCGTTCTGCAAGCGCGACGAAGTGCTGGCCGACGCCGCGGCCCGACTGAAAGGCGGATGACATGGAGATCCTCAGCGCCCGGGTGATTCTGCGGCCCGCGGACTACGAGCGCACGCTGGCCTTCTACCGCGACCTCCTCGGGCTCGCGACATATCGTGAATATCCCGGCGGGACAGTGTTCTTCGCCGGACAGTCGCTACTCGAGGTAGCCGCCCACGGCGAACACCGGGGAACCTTCTCAGGTGCACTCTGGCTGCAAGTCCGGGATATCGCCGCGGCGCGCGCCGAGCTGTCGGCCGCGGGCGCGCCCATCGCGCGCGAGCCGCGGCAGGAGCCGTGGGGCCTGCGCGAAATGTGGATATCCGATCCCGACGGGGTGTCGATCGTGCTCGTCGAAATCCCGGCCGACCATCCGCTGCGGCGTGACACTCGCGACTGACCTCCTGGTATAGACGCACCAGTTTTGCCAAAGGGCGACACTCCAGCACACTGGTGGTGTGACCGCCGAAGCACTCGTCCTGGCCATCGTCGTCGTCACCGCGCTGGCATTCGACTTCACGAACGGGTTCCACGACACGGCCAATGCGATGTCGACGTCGATCGCGACCGGCGCGTTGCGGCCAAAAGTCGCCGTCGCCATGTCGGCGGTGCTGAATCTGGCGGGCGCGTTCCTGTCGGTGGAGGTCGCCGCGACCGTCGCCAAGGGCATCGTGAACCTCAACGGCGTCGATCCGGACAAGCTGCTGATCATCGTGTTCGCGGGCCTCGTCGGCGGCATTCTGTGGAACCTGCTGACATGGCTGTTCGGAATTCCGTCCAGCTCGTCGCACGCCCTGTTCGGCGGACTGATCGGCGCCGCGGTGGCGGCACTCGGGTTCGGCGGGGTGTCCTGGTCCAGCGGCGTCTTCGCCAAAATCATCGTGCCCGCCGCGCTGGCGCCGCCGGTCGCCGCGCTGGTGTCGGCGATCGGCACCAGGCTGATCTACGGCATCACTCGGCCGGTGCCCGAAGTCAGCAAGGAGCGCGGTTTCCGGTGGGGGCAGGCAGGGTCGGCCGGGCTGGTCTCGCTGGCGCACGGCACCAACGACGCGCAGAAGACCATGGGCGTGATCATGCTGGCGCTGATCGCACACGGCACCGTCGGCAAGGACGACCCGATGCCGTTCTGGGTGAAGCTGTCGTGCGCGCTGGCCATCGCGCTCGGCACCTACGTGGGCGGCTGGCGGATCATCCGGACCCTCGGCAAAGGGGTGGTGGAAATCGCCTCGCCACAGGGCTTGGCGGCCGAATCGGCGTCGGCCGCGATCATCCTCACGTCGAGCCAGTTCGGCCTGCCGCTGTCGACCACGCACACCGCCACCGGGGCGATCATGGGCACCGGTCTGGGCCGGGGCAACGGGGTGCGCTGGAACGTGGTCGGCCGGATGGTGCTGACCTGGGTCATCACGCTGCCGCTCGCGGGGTTGGGCGGTGCGGCCTGCTGGGCTGTCGCGCACTTCGTCGGCGGCATCGCCGGGGTGCTGATCGTGGTGGGGATCCTGGTCGCGGCCTCGGCCGCCATCTGGGTCCGGTCCCGTCGCAAGCCCGTCAACAGCGCCAATGTCAACGCCGACTGGGACGACACGGCGGCGCTGTCGGACGTGGGCGAGCCGGAGATCACCGTGGTCGACGTCATGGCCGAGCCGGACCCCCCGCTCCCGCCCGCGGACGCCGTCCGGACGAAGGAAATGCTGTGAGCACTTTTTTGCACACCGTCAGTTCGCTGTGGCAGGTGCTGCTGATCGCGATTCTGTTCGGCGCGGGACTGCCCGCCGTGTTCGCGCTCAGCATCCGGCTGCTGTCCACCGAGATCATCGACAGCGCGGGCGCGGTGCGCCGCCGCCGGACCGCCAGCATCGCGGGGATGGCCTGCCTGCTGGTGGTGGTCGCTGCGATCATCACCGGGATCCTGTACATCATGAAGGGCTTCCTGGCCCACACCTTCGGGATACACATGTTCTAACGCCGTTCACCTCCCGGTAGTGCGGCCGCGGCCAAACCCGCTAAGGTCGCAGTCGGTCGGTTATTCATTGTTCGACGAGGATGAGGAAAGTCAATGCGCACAACCATCACGACCCTGGGCATCGCCGCGGTGGCGGGCCTGTTCGTCCTGGCGGGCAATGGCGCCGCGAACGCGGCCGAATCCGGCGGCCCGACCCACTGCCCCGCCGCGCACGAGGCGCCTTACGCCTTCACCTGCACCCCCGCGCCGGACGGTCTGTCGATTCGCATCGTGGCTCCGTCCAAGGGCACGGCCGAGCAGTACTTCGACAAGACCGGCAACCTGGTGTGCCAGAAGGTGCAGGCGGGCGCGCAGATCCCGGCCGGCTACCCGCTGAACGCCCCGGACTCCTCCACCTCGGTGTTCTACGCCGTGTGCGACGCCGAAATGAGCCTGGTCCGCGCCCTGCCCCCACTGCCCGTCGGCAGCCTCATCCCACCGATGAAGGGGTAGGGGTAAGCAGATTTCCAGAACGACCCGTGAGTTGCGTCTGACGCAACTCACGGGTCGTTCTGGAAATCTGCTTACCGGCGGAAGGTGAAGGCGACGGCGCAGGCGAGGGCCGCGATGCAGGCGCCTAGGCCGAAGGCCTCTGTCATGCCGGTGACCAAGACGTGGCGCGGGGCGCCGGCGGCGTGGCGAGTGGCGGAGTCGAACACCGTCACCATGACCGCCAGGCCCAGCGCGGAGCCCACCTGCTGCATGGTCTGCAGCGAGCCGCCCGCACTGCCCGCGTCGGCGGCCGGGACGCTGCCCATGATGACCACGCTCAGCGGCGAGATCGCCATGCCGAGGCCGAGGCCGAGGACCGACATCGCGGCGAATATCAGTGGGAAGTAGCCGGTGTCGACGTCCAGCCAGACCAGCAGCGCCAGCCCGACCGACATCAGGCCGAAGCCGAGCGACGCCACATACTTCGGGCCGAACCGGGGCAGCACCCGCGGGATCAGCCGGGTCATCGCGAAAACGCACAAGCCCAGCGGCAGGAAGGCGAAACCGGTGCTGAGCGCATTCATCCCGCGCACTTGCTGCAAGTACTGCGTGAGGAAGAAGAACGTGGACATGCCCGCCATCGGACCCAGCGCCATGGCGGCGTAGGCCGCGGCCCGGTTGCGGTCGGCGAACAACCGCAGCGGCAGCAGCGGCTCGGCGGTGCGGGACTCGACAGCCACGAAGGCCGCCAGCAGCACAGCGCCCACCGACAGCGAGCCGAGCGTGACGCCCGCGTCCCAGCCGCGCTCCGCGGCGCTGATGAATCCGTAGACGAGCGTGGCGATTCCGCTGGTCGCGGTGATCGCGCCCGGCACGTCCAAGTGCACCGACTTGCGCGGGCCCGCGGGCGGCAGCAGGCGGCTCGCCAGGATCACCACGGCGATGCCGAACGGCACGTTGATGAACATCGACCACCGCCACGACAGCGACTCGGTGAGCACCCCGCCGAGGATCAGCCCGATCGAGAACCCCGCGCTCGACATGCCGGAGAACAACGCCAGGGCGCGCAATCGCGCCTTCTGCTCGGTGAAGGTGGTGGTGATCAAAGCCAGGACGCTCGGGCCGGCCATGGCCCCGCCGACGCCTTGCGCCGCCCGCGAAATGAGCAGCCAGGCGGCCGACTCGGCGAATCCGCCCGCGAGCGAGGCGACGGTGAACAGGCTGATTCCGGCGATCAGCATGGTGCGGCGGCCGAACAGGTCACCCAGGCGGCCGCCCAACAGCAGCAGGCCGCCGAAGGCGAGCGTGTAGACGTTCATGACCCAGGACAGCCCGGTCGAACTGAAGTGCAGGTCGTGCTGGATTCGCGGCAGCGCCACGTTCATCACTGTGATGTCGAGGACAAGCATCAGCTGGCAGGTCAACAAAGTGGCCAAGACCAGGCCGGTGCGCCGTCCAGACGCACTGCGGGGTATGGCTACGCCGCTGGTCAAGGTAGGTGCAGTCAAGGGAAGCTCCAGAAGATGAGTAAGCGGACAGACTCTCCGTTTCCGCTGGAGCTAGCATAGGGAGAGATCCTCCGCTTTTGCAAGACTAACCGGAGAATTAATCCGTTTCCAGTCGAAAGGGTTGTGGCGTGAGTGCTCACACACCGACCGGCCACGGCGAGCCGACCCGGTCCACGCCGCCGAAACGGGCGGACGCACGCCGCAACTACGAGCGCATCGTCGAGGTCGCGCACGAGGTGTTCTCCGAGCGGGGTCCCGAGGCCCCGCTCGACGACATCGCGCGCCGGGCCGGCGTCGGCCCCGGGACCCTGTACCGACACTTCCCGAACCGGGAAGCGTTGATGGAAGCGGTCTACCGCGACCTGGTCGAAGAACTCTGGCAGGAGTCGCTGCACCTGTCCCGATCCCACGCGCCCGACGACGCGCTCGCGGCCTGGCTGCGCGCCGAGGTGGGCTTCGTGATGGCCAACCGCGGCCTGTCGACGGCGCTGAAGGCCGCGATCGGCCTGAGCTCACCGGTGTTCGCCGAGTGCAAACAGATGATGCACGACGCCGTCGACGCCGTGCTGCGCCCCGCACAGCGCGCGGGCGTCGCCCGCAACGACATCGAGACCCGCGACCTGCTGATGATGGCCCACGGCATCGGCATCGCCTGCGAGATGACCCCCGACGCCGCCGACCGCCTCATCGCCGTCACCCTGGACGGCCTCCGCCCCCCGAACCCCTGAGCGCAAACGCACCCTTTTTGGTCAGACGCACCGGAATTCGCGTGAGAGTTCCGGTGCGTCTGACCAAAAGGGGTGCGTTTGG
>JABFVX010000040.1 GCA_013362555.1 Mycobacteriaceae bacterium | reverse complement strand
GCCCGCCGCGTAGGTCCGCCCGTCGGTGTCGCGCACCGCGGCGCCCGCGGCGCCGTCGGTCCTGGCCATCGCGCCCCGGGCCAACACGATGAGCTTGTCGTCCTCGGCGTCGAGGGTCGGCGCGTCCGTCATGGGCGATCCTCCTGTTCACGTGCGACGCCGGTGCCCACGCCGGTCGGCGCGGTCTGTCTGTCCGCAGGGGTGTCGTCTTCGGCCATTGTCCGACCGACCAGCACAGTGTGCACTCGGACGCGGCCGCGCGCGTCCGCCCCGCCTTCGCCGTGCAGGCGCAGGCCATGGACGACAACCTCCGACCCCGGCAGCGGAACCCTACCGAGCGCGTGTGCGAGGAGGCCACCCACTGTGTCCACATCCACTTCCGAGACCTCGACATCGAACAGTTCGCCCAGGTCGTCCAGCGGCAGCCGCCCCGACACCCGGAAGCGCCCGTCGCCGAGGTCTTCGATCGGCGGCGTCTCGTCGGTGTCGTATTCGTCGGCGATCTCGCCGACGATCTCCTCCAGGATGTCCTCGATGGTGACCAGTCCGGCCACGCTGCCGTACTCGTCGATCAGCAGCGCCATGTGCTTGCGGTCGCGTTGCATCTCGGCGAGCAGCGAGTCGAGCCGCTTGGAGTCCGGCACGAACACCGCGGGCCGCATCAGCTCGCCCGACCGCACAGTGGTGTGCGGATCGGCGTAGGGCACAAGATCTTTCAGGTACACGATGCCGCGCACGTCATCGACGTTCTCGCCGATCACCGGAATCCGCGAGTGCCCGCTGCGCTGCGCCAGCGACACCGCCTGCCAGGCCGTCTTCGTCGACTCGATCCAGACCATCTCCGGCCGCGGATCCATCTCCTCGCGGGCGGTGGTGTCGCCGAGCTCGAACACCGACTGGATCATCCGCCGCTCCCCCGGATCCACCACCCCGCGCTCCTGTGCGAGATCGACCAGCTCCCGCAGCTCGATCTCGGATGCGAAGGGGCCGTTGCGAAACCCCTTGCCCGGCGTGATGGCGTTGCCGATGAGGATAAGCAGCCTGGTGACCGGCGACAGCACGGTGGCCAGCGCCTGCAGCGGCACCGCGGCGGCCAGCATGAGGCTGTAGGCGTGCTGGCGGCCGAACGTGCGCGGGCCGACGCCGATCACCACGTAGTCGACCACCACCATCACCGTCGCGGCCGACGCCAGACCGCCGCCGGTTCCGATCAGGTTGATCATCGCCGCCGCCAACAGCACGGCGGCCGTGATCTCGCACAGGATGCGCAGCAGCACCATGAGGTTCACGTAGCGCGGCCGGTCGACCACGACCGCGGCCAGCCTGATCGCGCCCGGCCTGCCCGCGCGGACCATGCCGTCCACCCGGGCGGGCGAGACCGTGTTCAACGCCGAGTCGAGCGCGGCGAACAGCCCCCCGACCGGAACCAGCAGGACGGCCAGGACGATGAGCTCGGGACCGCTCACGAATCGGAGTTGCGCAGGAATCCGGTCTTGCCGAGCAGCCGCCTGTCCCGCACGGCGAGGCGGGCGCGGCGCTCGGCGTCACGCAGGTGCTCGTACCACTCGTCGAGGATCCGGTTCTGGAGGCCGAACATTTCCTTCTCCTCCTCCGCCTCGGCGTGGTCGTAGCCGAGCAGGTGCAGCACGCCGTGCACGGTGAGCACGTTCAACTCGTGTTCCACGCTGTGCCCGGCTTTTTCGGCCTGGTCGGCAGCGAACTCCGGGCACAGCACGATGTCGCCCAGCATCGAGGGGCCCGGCTCGCGGGCGTCCGGCCTGCCGCCGGGAGTGAGCTCGTCCATCGGGAACGACATGACGTCGGTGGGGCCGGGCAGGTCCATCCAGCGCATGTGCAGATCCGCCATGGTGTCGAGGTCGACGAGAGTCATGGACAGCTCAGCCGCCGGATGCACGTTCATCCGCTCCATCGCGAACTTGGCCACGGCTACCAGATCCGGCCCGTTCACCTCCATGGGCGACTCGTTGGAGATCTCGATGCTCATGCTCTATTACTACCCCGGCCGCGCATGTTCGACCGGCGTTGGGCGCGGTTGCCGAGGCCGTTGCGGTCCACCTCCGCCTCGAAACGCCCGTAGGCGTCCACGATGTTCGACACCAGCCGGTGACGCACGACATCCTTGCTGGTCAGCTCCGAGAAGTGGATGTCGTCGATGCCGTCGAGGATCTCGGTGACGACCTGGAGCCCGGAACGCTGGCCGTTCGGGAGGTCCACCTGCGTCACGTCGCCGGTGACGACGATCTTCGAGCCGAAGCCGAGGCGCGTCAGGAACATCTTCATCTGCTCGGGCGTGGTGTTCTGGGCCTCGTCCAGGATGATGAACGAGTCGTTGAGGCTGCGGCCGCGCATGAACGCCAATGGCGCCACCTCGATCACCCCGGCCGACAGCAGCTTCGGGATGGCCTCGGGGTCCATCATGTCGTGCAACGCGTCGTAGAGCGGGCGCAGGTACGGGTCGATCTTGTCGGTCAGCGTGCCGGGCAGGAAGCCGAGCCGCTCCCCCGCCTCGACCGCGGGCCGAGTCAGGATGATCCGGGTGACCTGCTTGGCCTGCAACGCCTGCACGGCCTTGGCCATCGCCAGGTAGGTCTTGCCGGTGCCCGCCGGGCCGATGCCGAACACGATGGTGTTGGCGTCGATCGCGTCCACGTAGCGCTTCTGGTTGAGCGTCTTGGGCCGGATGGTCTTGCCGCGCCGGGACAGGATGTCCAAACTCAGCACCTCGGCGGGCGAGTCCGAGCCGCCGTCGGTGAGCATCGACACGGTGTGGCGCACGGCCTCGGGCGTCAGGGCCCGACTGCGCTGCGACAGCGCCACGAGCTGCTGCAACACCCGCTCTGCCAACGCCACGTCGGCCGCCATGCCGGTGATGGTGACGGCGTTGCCGCGCACGTGGATGTCGGCGTCGAGCAGCTTTTCCAGTTCGCGCAGATTCTGGTCGGCGGAGCCGAGAAGACCGAACACGGATTCCGGGGCGAGCTCGATGCTGGATCGCACGGTCCGTGCGGCAGGGTTCTGGTCGGCCACGTCGGCGCCGTCGTCGAAGTTCGACGGTGCGCCGTTCTCACTGGAGGGTCTCAGGGCTCGAGCCTGCTTTCTGCTGATCGAATGTGACTAGCCGGCCCCAGCAGTTTACCCGCGCCGACCGACAGCCAGCCAGGCGATAAACCGCACCGTGACCCCGCCGCGAGCAGAACGCCGGAGAACTCACTGCGGAGGTTTGGCGGACCAGCGCGGCGTGAGGGCGCCCAGGGCGCCGAGAGCCACGGCGGCGGCGGTGGAGGTGCGCAGCACCGTGGGGCCGAGCAGGACAGGGCGTGCGCCCGCCGCCGCGAGCCGGGCGAGTTCGCCGTCGTCGAGGCCGCCTTCCGGGCCGACTATCAGGACGATGTCGGACACGTCGGACACGGGGAGTTCCGGCAGGCGGACATCCGCGGATTCGTGCAGGGCGGCGACGATCGCCCCCCGGGCGGCGGCCCTGGTCACCAGGTCCAACACCGCGCCGGTGTCGTGCAGCTCGTGCACGGCGGGGATGTGGGCGCGGCGCGACTGGCGGGCAGCCGACCGCGCCGCCGCGCGCCACTTCGCCACGCCCTTGCCCGCCTTCGGACCGTCCCAGCGGGAGACGCAGCGCAACGCCTGCCAGGGGACGATGGCGTCGACGCCCGCCTCGGTGGCCAACTCGACCGCAAGCTCGGCGCGGTCCGACTTGGGCAGCGCCTGGACCAGGGTGACTGCGGGCCGCGGCGCGGCCACCTGCGTACGAGCCTCGACCAGCAGCTCGAGCCGGTCCTTGCCGACCGCGGTGACGACGGAGTCGGCGAGGGCACCGCGGCCGTCGGACAGCGTCAGCCGCTCCCCGGCGCGGGTGCGCCGCACCGTGGCCGCGTGCCGCCCCTCCGGCCCGTCCAGCACCGCCGTCGCGCCGATGTCGGGCAGCGGGTCCAGATAGAAGACGGTGGCGGCCATTACCTTCCGCTGAAGGTGGCGCGCAGCCGGGCGAACAGGCCGCTGTTGTGTTCGGACTGGGTGGACATGACCTCGGCGCGCTCGCGCTCGCCGCGCAGCCCCTTGTATTTGCGCAGCAGGTCGGCCTGTTTGTGGTCCAGCTTGTTCGGGACCACCACGTCCAAGTGCGCGTGCAGGTCGCCGCGGGCGCCCGAGCGCAGCCGGGGCATTCCGTAGCCCGACATCACGGTCACCTCGCCGGGCTGGGTGCCCGACGGGACGCTGATCGCGGTGGGGCCGTCCAGGATCGTCTCCACCACGACCGACGCGCCGAGCGCGGCGTCGACCATCGGCACCCGGATGGTGCAGTGCAGGTCGTCGCCGTCGCGGACGAACACGTCATGCGGCTGCTCGACGATCTCCACGTAGAGGTCGCCCGCCGGGCCGCCGCCGGGGCCCACTTCGCCCTGGGCGGCCAGCCGGATGCGCATGCCGTTGGCGACGCCCGCGGGCACTTTCGCCGAGATCTCCCGCCGCGCCCGCACCCGGCCGTCGCCGTCGCACTTGCGGCACGGGTCGGTGATCACTTCGCCGGCGCCGCGACACGTCGGACACGGCCGCGACGTCATCACCTGGCCCAGGAACGAGCGCTGCACCGTCTGCACCTCGCCCGCACCGCCGCAGGTGGTGCAGCGCTGTGCAGTGGCGTCGCCGTGCGTGCCCTTGCCGACGCAGACGTCGCAGAGCACCGCGGTGTCGACGGTGAGGTGCTTGGTCACGCCGGTCGCGCACTCCTCGAGGGTGAGCCGGGTGCGCAACAGCGAGTCCGCGCC
>JABFVX010000163.1 GCA_013362555.1 Mycobacteriaceae bacterium | reverse complement strand
TGTTCGAACTCGCGCTGGGTGGCCTTGCGCCTGGCGTCGATGTCGTCGGAGATCCGCTTGGACTCGGTCTTGGAGGTCTCGACGATCTTCGTCGCCTCGGACCGGGCGTTCGCCAGCGTCTGTTCGAACTCGCGCTGGGTGGCCTTGCGCTTGGCTTCGGTCTCGGTGGAGATCCGCTTCGACTCCGAGTTGGCCGCCTCGACGATCTTGGTGGCCTCGGTGCGCGCGTTATTCATCGTCTCGTCGAACTCGATGTCGAGCGCTTCGCGCTTTTCCTTCGTTTCGGCAAGCAGCGTCTCGTATTTGGAGCGCATGGCCGTGGCGTCCTGCTCGGCGAT
This sequence comes from Mycobacteriaceae bacterium, assembly GCA_013362555.1. GTDB lineage: Bacteria > Actinomycetota > Actinomycetes > Mycobacteriales > Mycobacteriaceae > JABFVX01. The sequence goes on along the minus strand of JABFVX010000163.1, from coordinate 15,349 downwards.
CGAGATCATCTCGGCAGCTTCGGCCTGGGCCGTGGCCCGCACTTCGGAAGCCTCGTCGGAGGCCAGGCGCAGCATGCGCGAGATGCGCTCGCTCATGCCCTCCGCGGTGGTCGGCGGCACCGACAGCCGATCGATTTCCTTGCGGAGTTGATCGATTTCGTCGCGGGCGTCCTCGAGCTGGCTCGCCAGATTGCGCGCCTGGGCAGCCGCCGCGTCGCGATCCGTAGCCGTAACCCTAAGTTCCGCGTCGAACCGGTCGAAGTAGTTGTGAACTTCGTTCTGGTCGTATCCCTTACGGACGACGGTGAACGGAAGCGTGACGAATCGACGATCCTGCTCTGTGGACATGGCTGACAAACTACCTCTTACCGGCTAGTAGTGGAGGGGGTACTCCACCGATCGGGTGGGGTTTTCCGTCACTGTTACTTGATGTCTCACGTCGGAATCAAGAGGCAGGCTGGACGAGCTCGATCAGCACACCGCCGGCGTCCTTTGGGTGAATGAAGTTGATGCTGGAATTTGCCGTGCCGCGTCGAGGTTCTGGATAAAGAAGTCGAACTCCGTTATCTTTCAGCACACCGCAGGCAATCTGAATGTCGGTGACGCGGAAGGCAAGCTGTTGCAGTCCCGGTCCATTGCGGTCGAGGAACTTGGCGATCGTGGAGTCCGCGTCGAGCGGGGCGAGCAACTGCAATGCGGAGCCGCCGCCTGCGCCGGGGGTCGACACCATCGCCTCCTCGACGCCCTGCTCCGAATTCACCTCGCGGTGCGTCTCGACGAGCCCCAGGTGGGCTCGGTACCACTCGACTGCCGCGTCCAGATCGGGCACCGCGATCCCCACGTGATCGACGGCGGTGACAAGTCCCTCGGGTAGTAGTTCCTTCATGTCGGCCAGTATCGCACCGCCCGGGATCGATATTGGAACAGGTTCTACCTACCGTGAACCTGAAGCGGAGCGCGCGGCGCGGCGGGCGGGGAAGATGGAAGGGTCCGGTGGGGGATTTTGTTACCGGGCGGTAGCGTAAGGGCAGAGCTTGAAGCCCCAGAGTGATCGGAGAACAGTGTGACCACCGCTGCGCGCACGTCCGTCATCGTTTCCGGCGCCCGGACGCCGGTAGGCAGGCTGCTCGGGGCGCTGAAGGACTTCAGCGGCTCCGACCTGGGCGGCATCGCCATCGCGGGTGCGCTGGCCAAGGGCGGCGTGTCGCCCGAGCAGGTCGAGTACGTGATCATGGGCCAGGTGCTGACCGCGGGCGGCGGGCAGATTCCGGCCCGGCAGGCCGCGGTGGCGGCAGGAATCCCGATGAGCGTGCCCGCGCTCACGGTGAACAAGGTCTGCCTGTCCGGCATCAATGCCGTCGCGCTGGCCGATCAGCTGATCCGCGCCGGCGAATACGACGTGGTGGTGGCGGGCGGCCAGGAGTCCATGACCCAGGCGCCGCACTTGCTGGAGCGCAGCCGCGAAGGCTTCAAATACGGCGACGTGACGATGCGCGACCACATGGCTTACGACGGCCTGTACGACATCTTCACCGACCAGGCCATGGGCAGCCTGACCGAGCAGCGCAACTGCGCGGACGCCGCCCCGCTCACCCGCGCCGAGCAGGATGCCTTCGCGGCGCGCTCGCACCAGCGCGCGGCCGCCGGGTGGAAGAACGGCGTGTTCGACGACGAGGTCGTGCCGGTGTCGGTGCCGCAGCGCAAGGGCGACCCGATCCAGGTGCTGGCCGACGAGGGAATCCGTGCCGACACGACCGCCGAATCGCTGGGGAAGCTGCGGCCGTCGTTCGCCGCCGACGGCACCATCACCGCGGGCTCGGCCTCGCAGATATCCGACGGCGCGGCCGCGGTGGTCGTGATGTCGAAGGCCGCGGCGCAGCGGCTGGGGCTGCGGTGGATCGCCGAAATCGGCCCCGCCGCAACGGTTGCCGGACCGGATTCGACGCTGCAATTGCAGCCTGCCAACGCCATCGCGGCGGCGTGTGCGAAGGCGGGCATCGCCGCGGCGGACCTGGACCTGGTCGAGATCAACGAGGCGTTCGCCGCGGTGGGCATCGCCTCGGCCCGCGAGCTCGGCATCGACCCGGACAAGGTCAACGTCAACGGGGGAGCCATCGCCATCGGTCATCCCCTGGGGATGTCCGGCGCCCGCATCGTGCTGCACCTGGCGCTCGAGCTGGGTCGCCGCGGCGGCGGCACCGGCGCGGCCGCGCTCTGCGGCGGCGGCGGCCAAGGCGACGCGCTGATCATCCACGTCCCGGCCGCCTGAGTTTCCGACCTCTGGCACGACCCGTGCGTCCTGTATCGATGGCGCCGCTCGCGAGGCCCTGCGGTGTTACGCAGGCTGCCCCTCGGGCCGCCGTCTCACGGCGCCAGGCGCAACTCCTGGGTCGTTCTGGAGGAGGGCGGGGCGGAGCACTACGACGGGGCGTCGTAGTCTGGGCGGGTGAGCGATTTCTTCGATGTGAGCACGCCCGCGAAGCGGTTTCGGTTGGTGGCCTGGGCCGAGGCGGTGTCCTGGGCGGGGCTGCTGATTGCGATGGGGTTCAAATACATCCCGGACCCGGGGCATCCCAAGGCGGTGTCCATCCCGGGCATGGTGCACGGGGTCATCTTCATTCTGTTCGTGCTTGTGAGCTTCGTCACGGCACGGGCGCTGAAATGGAGTGCGGGCGTCACGGCGCTGGCGCTGCTGGCGAGCCTGCCGCCGTTCTGCACCGTGCTGTTCGAGGTGTGGGCCCAGCGCACCGGGCGGCTCGCGGAGCTCAGCGCCGCCACTCCCGAACCGGCCCGAACCGACGGCTAGGCAGCCCATCAGCACGACGTCGCCTCATGACAGACTGTCAAGCGTGACTCGTCCTGGTTCTCGCGCACGACGTACCTCGCCCGCGGTTGCCGCCGCCATGTCCGGCGCCGTCGACCTTTCCGGGCTGAAAGAGCGCGCCCAGGCGCGCAGGCAGCCCCCAGCCGAGGGCGCGGACGGGTCGGGCTCGGCCACCGCGGTCGCCGTCACCGAGGCCAATTTCGAAGACGAGGTGCTGCGCCGCTCGCTCCAGGTGCCGGTAGTCGTGGTGCTCGGTTCGCCGCGCAGCCGAGTCAGCGCGGAAATGGCGCAAACCCTGGCCGGGCTGGCCGCCGCCGACGGCGGAAGCTGGGTGCTCGCCGACGTCGACGTCGAAGCCAACATGCGCATCGCGCAGGCCTTCGGCGTGCAGGCGGTCCCGACGGTCATCGCGGTCGCGGGCGGCAGGCCGCTGGCCGACTACCCCGGCGGCCCCGGCGAGGCGGAACTGCGCCAGTGGGTCGACGCCCTGCTGAAGGCCGTCGAGGGCAAGCTCGCGGGCCCCGCGGCCGCCGAGTCCGATGAGCCCGAAGCCGAGGACCCGCGGTTCACCGTCGCCGAGCAGGCCCTGGACAACGGCGATTTCGCCGCGGCCGAGGCGGCGTACGCCGAGATCCTGGCCGCCGAGCCGGCCAATGCCGACGCCCAGGCCGCCATCCGGCAGGTCCGCTTCCTGTCCCGCGCCACGCTGGTCTCCCCGGATGCGACGGCCGCCGCCGACGCCGACCCGGCCAACCTCGAAGCGGCCTTCGCCGCGGCCGACGCCGAACTGCTCGCCCAGCGCCCGGACGCCGCATTCGACCGGCTCATCGCCCTGGTCAAAGCCACGTCCGGCGACGAGCGCACCTCTGTCCGAACCCGATTGCTGGAGCTGTTCGAGCTGTTCGACCCGGCCGAGCCCGTCATCGTCGCAGCACGCCGGAAACTGGCTACGGCGCTGTACTGAGAGTCCGGCACTAGTCCGGTACTAGAGGCCGGCACTGAGATTTCCGGAATGACCCGTTGGGTGCGTTGGGCGCACGTCACGGGTCATTCTGGAATCGGGATCAGGTGGGGCGGGCGGCGCGGTATTGCTCGCGGAGTTTGAATTTCTGGATTTTGCCGGTGGCGGTGCGGGGGATGCTGTCGCGAAATTCCACCGCGGTGGGGGATTTGTAGCCTGCCAGGTGGGTCTTGCAGTGAGAGATGATGTCCTGGTCGGTGACCGTGCTTCCCGGGGCGGGCACGACCAGGGCAACGACGGTCTCGCCCCATTTCGGGTGCGGCACGCCGATCACGGCGACTTCGGCCACGCCGGGCAGCGCGTAGATGCAGTCCTCCACCTCGATGGAGGAGACGTTCTCGCCGCCGGTGATGATGACGTCCTTCTTGCGGTCGGAGATCGTCAAATGGCCTTCGTCGTCCAGGGATCCGCCGTCGCCGGTGTGAAACCAGCCGCCCGCCAAGGCTTCCGCGGTGGCGTCCGGGTTGTTCCAGTATCCGGCCAGCACCGTGTTGGAGCGGGCCAGCACCTCGCCGGTGTCGCCGATGCGCAGCCGGGTGCCGAGGGCGGGCGCTCCCGCCCGCGTGAGTTTGCGGGCGCGCTCCTGCGGCGGCAGGGCGACGTCGGCGGGCCGGGTGCGGTTGAAGGTCAGAATGGGGCTGGTCTCGGTGAGGCCGTAGAGCTGGATGAACTGCCAGCCCAGCTCGGATTCGACGCGGGCGATGGTGCGGGTCGGCGGCGGGGCGCCCGCACAGACGATGCGAACCCGGTCACGGCCGGGCAGCTCGCCGTCCCAGTCCTGCGCGGCGTCCAGCACCGCGTTCCACACCGCGGGCGCCCCGCACATCAGCGTGACGCCGTGCTCGGCCACCCGGCGCAGGATTTCGGCGCCGTCGACCTTGCGCAGCACCACCTGCTTGGCGCCCAACCCTGCCAGCACGTACGGCAGGCCCCAGCCGTTGCAGTGGAACATCGGCAGTGTGTGCAGGTACACGTCCTGTTCCCAGGCACGCAGATGCAGCCCGAACACGGTCGCGTTGATCCACACGTTGCGGTGGGTCACCTGGACGCCTTTGGGGCGGGCCGTGGTTCCGGAGGTGTAGTTGATGCAGGCGGTGGCGTCCTCGTCGGGATCCGACCACGCGCGCGGCTCGGTGTCGAAACGCATCAGCTCGGTCTCGGTCCGGCTGCCGAGCACGAAGCGGTGCGCGGCGCCGATCCCGCTGAGGTCGGCGTCGAGCTCCGGATCCACCAGCAGCACCGAGGCTCCCGAATGGCGCACGATGTAGTCGACTTCCTCCGCCCGCAGCCGGAAGTTGACCGGTACGCAGACCCGCCCCGACGCGGGCACGGCGAGCAGCAGCTCTTGCAGCCGTGCCGCATTGTGGCTGACCACGGCCACCCGCTCGCCGACGCCGACGCCGAGCGCGTCGAAGCCCGACTGCCAGGCCCGGGCCCGCCGGGCCAGTTCGCTGTACGTGGTGGTCGGCACGGCGGCCGCGGGCTGGTTCGGTTCGTCCACGATCGCGGTGGCGGCGGCGAACGCCGTCTCCGCGCGGTCGAGGAAATCGGCGACGGTCAACGCCACACGCATAGTTACCTCCGGTCCCTTCGGTGCCCCAAGCTAAACACGTTTCCGGAATGACCCGTGAAGTGCGTTGAACGCACGTCACGGGTCGTTGTGGAGGTTCGCTACTCGGCGGGGGTGAGCCAGATGGCGCCGGAGGCCGGGAGGGTGACCAGGGCCGAGGCGGGGCGGCCGTGCCACGGATCGGCGGCGGCGGTGACCGCGCCGTAATTTCCCGCGCCTGCGCCGCCGTAACCGTCGGCGTCGGTGTTGATGATCTCCCGCCATGCGCCCGGCGTCGGCAGGCCGACGCGGTAGCCGTGGTGCGACGAGCCGGAGAAGTTGAACAGGCACGCCACCACCGAGCCGTCGGCGCCGTAGCGCAGGAAGCTGAGCACGTTGTTTCGGCTGTCGTTGGCGTCGATCCAGGAATAGCCGCCGGGCGAGGTGTCCTGGCTCCACAGGGCCGGGTGCGCGCGGTAGGCGGCGTTGAGATCTCTTGTGAGCGCCGCGATTCCGCGATGCAGCGGCGCGGCGGCCCCCGCGCGGGCGTCGTCGAGCAGCCACCAGTCGACGCCGCGCTCGACGCTCCACTCGTGCTGTTGGCCGAATTCCTGACCCATGAACAACAATTGCTTGCCCGGATGCGCCCACATGTACGCCAGCAGCGCGCGCACGCCCGCGGCCTTCTCGAAGTCGCCGCCCGGCATTCGCGACCACAGCGTGCCTTTGCCGTGCACCACCTCGTCGTGGCTGATCGGGAGCACGTAGTGCTCGCTCCAGGCGTACATCAGGGAGAAGGTGATTTCGTTGTGGTGGTAGGAGCGGTGGACCGGATCGTGGCCCAGATAGCCGAGAGTGTCGTGCATCCAGCCCATGTTCCATTTCATGGTGAAGCCGAGGCCCCCGACCCGGGTCGGCCTGGTGACGCCGGGCCAGGCGGTGGACTCTTCCGCGACGGTCACCACGCCCGGATAGTGCTTGTGCACCGTCGCGTTCGTCTCCTGCAGGAAGGCAACGGCTTCCAGGTTCTCGCGGCCGCCGTGCACGTTCGGCTCCCAGCCGCCTTCCGGGCGGGAGTAGTCGAGGTAGAGCATCGAGGCCACCGCGTCCACCCGGAGCCCGTCGATGTGGAACTCCTCGATCCAGTACAGGGCATTGGCCACCAGGAAGTTGCGCACCTCGTGTCTGCCGTAGTCGAAAACCAAGGTGCCCCAGTCGAGCTGCTCGCCGCGTCGAGGGTCGCCGTGCTCGTACGCTGCGGTGCCGGTGAACCTGGCCAGTGCCCATTCGTCTTTCGGGAAGTGGCCTGGCACCCAGTCCACGATCACGCCGACGCCGGCGGCGTGCAGCCGGTCCACGAGCTCCCGGAAATCGTCCGGGCTGCCGAATCGGGAGGTCGGCGCGTAGTAGGACGTCACCTGGTAGCCCCACGACCCGCCGAAGGGATGTTCGGCGGGCGGCAGCAACTCGACATGGGTGAACCCGAGATCTGTCACGTACTCGGCCAACTGGTCGGCGATCTCGCGGTAGGTGAGGCCCGGCCTCCAGGAGCCGAGGTGCACCTCGTACACGCTCATCGGCGCGGCAGTGGCGTCGGCGCGGTCGCGGGCCGCGAGCCAATCCGTGTCCGTCCATTCGAAATCCGACGGCGCGACGACGACCGACGCTGTCGCCGGCGGGATCTCGGCCGCGCGGGCCATCGGGTCGGCGTGGTCGGTGACGCGGCCGTCGACCCCGCGGACGCGGAACTTGTACAGCTGTCCGGGCTCGACCCCGGGCACGAACACCTCCCACACCCCGGAGTGGCCCAATTGCCGCATGGGCGCGGTATTTCCGGCCCACTCGTCGAACTCGCCGATCACCGTCACGCCCTGGGCGGCGGGCGCCCACACCGCGAACGACGTTCCGGTCACCTCGCCGTCCGGGGTGGAGTAGCCGCGCAGGTGCGCGCCGAGGACGTCCCAGAGCCGTTCGTGGCGGCCCTCATTGAACAGATGCAGGTCGATCTCGCCCACCGTGGGCAGGAATCGGTACCCGTCGGCGGTGACGACCTGGTTCCCGAACGGGTAGTCGACCACCAGCCGGTAGTCCGCCAGGTCGTGGATCGCGACGACCGCGGCGAAGACGCCGTGCTCGAGGTGGGACAGCGGATAGTCCGTGCCGCCGATTCTGGCGTGCACCGCCTCGGCGTGCGGGCGCAGCGTCGCGATGAGGGTGCCGTCCGCGCGGGGGTGCGCGCCGAGTACGGCGTGCGGCTCGGGGTGGGTCCCCGCGGCCAGCCGCCGCAGCTCGTCGGGATCGATGAGAATGGTGGTCTCGGTCATGACTACCTCCGGTAGGAGAGTGTCAGGCGGGTCGGCTGCGACACCTGGGGCAGCGCGAGGATGTGGGCAACCTGCCGCCACGGCTCCAGTCGGACGAAGTTCGACTGGCCCCAGTCGTATTTGTCGCCGCTGACCTCGTCGGCGACGGTGACGCGCTCGTGCGGGTCGAGGCCGAGGGCGGGCATGTCCAGCCAGAGCGTCCCTTGCTGGGCCTGGTGCGGGTCGAGGCAGATCACCATCAGTACCGAATCGCCGGACACCGGATCGAGTTTGGAATATGCGAGCAGATTGTCGTTGTCGACGTGATGGAACGCGATGTTGCGCAACTGCTGCAACGCGGGATGGCCGCGGCGGATCTCGTTCAGCCGGGTGATCCACGGTTCCAGCGACTCCCCCCGGTCCCGGGCTCCGGCGAAATCCCTTGGGCGCAGCTGGTATTTCTCGGAATCGAGGTATTCCTCGCTGCCGGGACGCACCGGCAGCCGCTCGAACAGCTCGAATCCGGAGTACACGCCCCAGGAGGGCGCCAGCGTCGCGGCCAGCGCGGCTCGGATGGCGAACATCGCGGGCCCGCCGTGCTGCAGGCTCTCATGCAGGATGTCCGGGGTGTTGACGAACAGATTGGGCCGCGCCTCGTCGGCCTTCGCGGCCAGTTCTCGGCCGAACTGCTCGAGCTCCTGCTTGTGCACCCGCCAGGTGAAATACGTGTAGGACTGGCTGAATCCGCGCCGCGCCAGCCCGTAGAGCCGCGCCGGGCGGGTGAAGGCCTCGGACAGGAACACCACGTCCGGGTCGGTCTTGTGCACCTCGGCGATCAGCCACGTCCAGAAGTCGGCGGGCTTGGTGTGCGGGTTGTCCACCCGGAACACCCGCACCCCCTGGTCGATCCAGTGCCGCACCACTCGGAGCACCTCGGCGTAGATCCCGTGCGGGTCGGTGTCGAAGTTGATCGGGTAGATGTCCTGGTACTTCTTCGGCGGGTTCTCGGCATAGGCGATCGTGCCGTCCGGCAGCGTGACGAACCACTCCGGATGCGCGTGCGCCCAAGGGTGGTCAGGTGCGCACTGCAGGGCGAGGTCCAGCGCCACTTCCATCCCGTGCTTGTGCGCCGCCGCGACGAACGCCCGGAACTCGGCGGGCGTGCCCAGGTCCGGGTGGATGGCGTCGTGTCCGCCCTCGGTCGATCCGATCGCCCACGGCGATCCGACATCGTCGGGTTCCGCGACCAGAGAGTTGTTGCGGCCCTTGCGGTTCACCCGGCCGATCGGGTGGATCGGCGGCAGGTACACCACGTCGAAGCCCATCGCGGCGATGCGCGGCAGGTCGGCCGCGGCCGTCGCGAACGTGCCGTGCACTGGTTCGTCGTGCTCGTCCCGACCTCCGGTGGAGCGCGGGAAGAACTCATACCACGAGCTGAACAGCGCGCGACGGCGTTCCGCGCGGACCCCGTGCCGAGGGCCGTGCGTCACCATGTCCCGCAGCGGGTAGGCCCGCAGCAGCTCCGCGGTGTCGGCGGCGAAGGCAGGCGCGACGCGGGCGGCGGGCTGGTCGTCGGAGCGCAGCGCCGCCACGATCGGGTCGAATCGGCGCCGCTCCAGCCGCGGCAGATTCTTCGCGGCCCGCTCGAACAGCCGCGCGCCCAGTTCCAAGTCGTTGGCCAGTTCCGCCGCGTCCTGCCCCACGGCGAGTTTCGCCTCGACGGCCGCGCGCCACGTGGCGACCGGGTCGCTCCAGCCGTCGACGCGGAAGCTCCACAGGCCGGTCGCGGTGGGGGTGAAGGTGGCGTGGAACACGTCCGGTTCGACCGGGTCCGGCTGCATCGGCAGGGTGAGTCTGCGCCCGCCTCCCGGGGCGCGGACGGACAGTGTCGCCGCCACCGCGTCGTGACCTTCGCGCCACACCACTGCCCGGACCGGGAACACTTCTCCCACTGCGGCCTTCGCGGCAAATCCGCCCGACAGCGCGGGCGCGGTGTCGTCGATGGCGATGCGACCTTTCACGTACTGACTCCATCCCACGCCGAAGAGGTTTCCCGGATCGGTCAGTCTTCAACCTACGACCCATGGTTCCCGATTGCGACCGGCGCGCACAGTTGCGCGGGTCGCGGGTATGCGGGCGACACACCGGCCTTGTCGGGGGATCGCGTGCGCTGTCCATAGGAGGCGCAGTGTTTTCCCTGATCAGACGGCAACTGCGGGTGAAAGCACCTGAGTGTAGGGTCTACCTGGTGAAGGCATTGCGTCGATTCACCGTCCGTGCCCACCTGCCGCCCCGTCTTGCGGCGCTCGGCGAACTGGCCACTAATCTGCGCTGGTCATGGCATACGCCGACGCTGGACCTCTTCGCTTCCATCGACCCGCGACTGTGGGCGGCGTGCGGCCGCGACCCGGTGCGCGTGCTCGGCGAAGTCGCCGCTTCCCGGTTGGACGAGCTGGCCGCCGACCCGGAGTTTCTGGCCAGGCTCGACGCCGACGAGGCGGACCTGCGCGACTATCTCACGCGGCCGCGCTGGTTCCAGAACACGCTGCCGCGCCGGTTCGCGCCCCCCGACTCGGCCCCGGCCGGGATCGCGTACTTCTCGATGGAGTTCGGCGTCACCGAGGTGCTTCCCAATTACTCGGGGGGTCTCGGCATTCTGGCGGGCGACCATCTCAAGGCCGCTTCGGACCTGGGATTGCCGCTGATCGGGGTGGGGCTGCTGTACCGGTCCGGGTACTTCCGGCAGTCGCTCACCGCGGACGGCTGGCAGGCTGAGCGCTACCCCGCGCTGGATCCGCAGGGACTGCCGCTGCGACTGTTCACCGGGCCCGACGGCGCGCCGGTGCTGATCCACGTGGCCATGCCCGGCAGCCGGGTGCTGCGGGCGCGAGTCTGGATCGCCCAGGTGGGGCGGGTGCCACTGCTGCTGTTGGATTCCGACATCACCGAGAATGACCCCGAGATGCGCGGGGTGACCGACCGGCTCTACGGCGGCGACCAGGACCACCGCATCAAGCAGGAGATTCTCGCAGGCATCGGCGGAGTGCGCGCGGTGCGTGCCTACACCCGCGCCGCCGGGCTGCCGGACCCCGATGTGTTCCACATGAACGAGGGCCACGCGGGCTTCCTCGGCGTGGAGCGAATCCGGGAGCTCGTCGGGCACGCCGGGTTGGAATTCGACGCGGCGCTGGCCGCGGTGCGCGCGGGCACGGTGTTCACCACCCACACCCCGGTGCCGGCCGGAATCGACCGGTTCCCGGCCGACATGGTGCGCCGCTACTTCGGCGGCAGCGACGGGCAGGCAGAATCCGCGCTGCTGCCGGGGCTGGACACCGACCGCATCCTGGCTCTCGGCCGGGAGAACGGCGACCACGGCGTTTTCAACATGGCTCACATGGGCCTGCGGCTGGCCCAGCGGGCCAACGGGGTGTCGCGGCTGCACGGCGCGGTGAGCCGGGAGATGTTCGCGCCGCTGTGGCCCGGGTTCGACGCCGACGAGGTGCCGATCGGCTCGATCACCAACGGTGTGCATGCGCCGACCTGGGCCGCGCGGGAATTGCTCGACAAGGCAAGGGAATTCATCGGCCCGGAGCTGGTCGAGGAGGCTCGCGGCTGGGAACGCCTGCGCGAGGTGCCCGCGGGCGAGCTGTGGGCGTTGCGGAATGTGCTGCGAGCCAAGCTCGTTGCCGAGGTGCGTCGCCGGGTCCGACAATCGTGGCTGGAGCGCGGCGCCGCCGACGCGGAATTGGGCTGGACCGACTCGGTTTTCGACCCGGACGTCCTCACAGTCGGCTTCGCCCGGCGGGTGCCGACGTACAAGCGGCTCACGCTGATGCTGCGCGACCCGGACCGGCTGCGAGCACAGCTGCTGCATCCGGAGCGGCCGGTGCAGCTGGTGGTGGCGGGCAAGAGCCACCCGGCCGACGACGGCGGCAAGGCGCTGATCCAGCAGGTGGTTCGGTTCGCCGACGACCCGCTGCTGCGACACCGAATCGTCTACCTGCCTGACTACGACATGTCGATGGCCCGGTTCCTGTACTGGGGATGCGATGTGTGGCTCAACAATCCGCTGCGTCCGCTGGAGGCGTGCGGCACCTCGGGGATGAAGTCCGCGCTCAACGGCGGACTGAATCTGTCGATCCGGGACGGGTGGTGGGACGAGATGTACGACGGCGACAACGGCTGGGCCATCCCCACCGCGGACGGCGTCAACGACGACGGCCGCCGCGACGACCTGGAGGCCGGCGCGCTATACGACTTGGTCGAGCAGGCGGTGCGGCCGCGGTTCTACGACCGCGGACCGGACGGCGTCCCGACCCGCTGGGTCGAGATGGTCCGCCACACCCTGCAGACGCTCGGCCCCGAGATACTGGCCTCCCGGATGGTGCGCGACTACACAGTCGACTACTACCTCCCGGCCGCGGCGGCGGCGCGAAAGGCGCTGGCGGACGACTTCGCGGGCGCCAAAGCGGTTGCCGCGTTCCGCAGCCGGGTCGAGCGGGCCTGGCCTGGAGTCACCGTCGTGCAAGTCGACAGCGCGGGTCTGCCCGACACGCCGGAGATCGGTGCGGAGCTGACGCTGCGCGCCGTCGTCGACCTCGGCGGCCTGGAACCGGCCGACGTCCGGGCGGAGGCGGTGCTCGGCCGGGTGTCCGCGGACGACGATCTGTCCGAAACCGCCGTCGTGCCCATGACATACGACGGACCGGAGTCAGGCTTGCACCGGTATTCGGTCGTCACCGCGCTCCCGCTGTCCGGCGCCGTCGGCTACACGGTACGCGTTCTCCCGCACCACGATCTGCTCGCCGCCGACGCCGAGTTCGGCCTGGTGGCCCACCCGAGTCCGTGAGTCACAGACAGGGCGATGCGGGAATGATGAAGCAGGTCAGCAACATCAGAAAGTTGGTGAGGTTGGCCAGGCCCAATGCCAGTGGTCCCGCGGAACCGGTGTTAGGTGTCAACATAACGTGCTCCTGACGTGAAACCCCCGCATCTGCCCATCGGACTGAACGCTGCGCGCGTTAACACCACACCGGAACAGCCGCACGCTTTTTGGTCAGACGCACCGGATACTTCCGGTGCGTCTGACCAAAAAGCGTGCGGCTGTTCCGGCTAGCCGGAGGTGCGGCGGCCGTGCCCGGCGAGCTCGCGCATGAGAAGCCGGCCGAGTTGGGGGTGGTCGCCGCGGAGGTTCCAGACTTGCAGCGGGGTCGGGTAGTCGAATGGGGTACGGGCATTGTCGAACTGGTCCAACATCGCGCGGATGCGCCGGTAGTCGGCGTCGGTGCAGAAGTTCCGCAGCAGTGCGGCCTGGTCGTGCAGGCCTCGGACAGTGGCGGCCATCTTGCTCGGCGTCGGATGCCAGTCGAACCCGTGCACGGCCACCTCCTGACTGAATCTGTTGGCGCTGGGCACGAACCGCATGTCCACGTGGTGGACGCCCGATCGGCGCAGCAGGTTGTCCAACGCGGGCAGGAATGTGGAGCCGAAGCCCTTGCCCATCATGGTGTTCGACAGGTACAGCGGGGTGGCCTCGGCCACGACTCTGCCGTGTTCGTCGAGCGTGAAACCCGCCGAGATCAGGCCCGAAGGCTGTGCGCCGGTGCCGAGGTCGGCGTCGTCGATGACGGCCAGCCGGATTTGCGCCCCGATGACCGCTGCGTCCGCCGCCGCCTGAGCGTGGTTGATCGGGCCGTGGTCGCCCGGCGCCAGGTAGGCGATGTCGTCCACGAGCACCCAGCCCGCACCGAACTTCTTCTGTAAGCCGTTGAATCGGGACTGCAGTTCCGCGGCCGCGGGCAGCCGGCCGGGCTCGGCCGCGGTGATCTCGCGGACCGTGTCGCCGATGGAGGGGACCTCGGTGTACACCCGCTGCGGGTCGACCAGCGAGAATAGCTCGGCCGCAGTGGATTCGACGTCGTTGTTGACCACGACCCGGTCATACTCGCCCTGGGCCGACAGTTCGACCCGGGCAGTCTCGAGCCTGCGGTTGACGGTCGCGTCGTCCTCGGTGCCGCGGCTGGTCAGCCGGGTCACCAGCTCGTCCCACGACGGTGGCGCCAGCATCACCAACTGCGCGTCGGGCACAGTGCTGCGCACTTGGCGAGCGCCCTGCACGTCCACCTCGACCAGCACCGGCCTGCCTTCGGCGAGCGCCCGCTCCACCGGTGCGCGCGGGGTGCCGTAGAAATTGCCCGCGTACGAGGCATGTTCCAGCAGCTCGCCCGCGGCGATCATGCGCTCGAACTCCGCACGGTCGACGAAATGGTATGACTGGCCGTCGACTTCGCCCGGTCGTGGACGCCGGGTGGTGGCCGACACGCTGTAGTACAGGTCGGGTTGGAGGCGGCGCAGCTCGGCGATCACGCTGGACTTGCCCACCCCCGACGGTCCGGACAGTGCGGTGAGCCGCGGCCGCTGCGCGGCGGGTCCGGTGCGTTCCGGCGCAAGCAGGGCGTCGAAAAGCGATGTGATATCGAATTCGGCAGCACCGCTTGCAGATTCGCTGCCGTCGGGGCGGTCGCCGTCGGAGCCGTCACGGTCGGAGGCGTCACGGTCGGCGGGGGTTGGTTCCGCGGCCGGCGGTTCCGGGTGGGCGACGCCGGATTCGGCCGCAGGCGCACCGAAAACCTCCGCGGGCACCGGTGTGTCGGCGCGTCCGGTGACGGCCAGGTGGCCGGTGATCGCGCGGATCTCGTGGTCGGAGACAGGGTAGACCCGCAGTTCGCCCCGGCCGTCGCCCACGCTCACCCGCACCGGGCGGGCCGCGGCCTGGCTGTCGCCGCGCGCCGCGTTGGCCTCGGCGGCGCTGCGCAGGTCGCGGCCGATACTCTCGGCGGCCCGGGCGGGATTGCCGCCGTGGGCGGTGAGCGGCGCCAGCGCGGACGCCACTCGGTCCAGCTGCCTGCTGCCGACTGCGATCGCGAAGTCGTCCGCCCCCGCCATTCGCAGATGCCGGACGGGGCTCAGCGCGGCCTGTACGCGCGGCGGCAGCGGCACGGTCTCCGGCAGCTCGAACCACGTCTGTCGCGGCCCGCGCCGCGGCACGCGCGACTCGATCGGGCCGTGCACCGGGTCGTGCAGCACGGTCGCGGCTTCAGTCGCGTTGTCACGCAGGGAAATCCGGAATCGCTGGTTTCCCGGGTGGCCCGAGATCTCGAGCTGCACCCGCACCGGCCCGTCGGTCGTGTCGAGGGCGCGCAGCACCATCCCGCCCAGGGTCCGGCCCGCCGCGTCGCGCCGCTCCACCGGCAGGTTCGGGAGCTGTTCGGCGAGCCACTGGTGGGCGTGCGCCATCGCCCGGACGTTGCCGGTGTGCAACGGCGCCCCGGCCCGGACGGTGTACTCCCGGCGGGTCGTCACGCCCGCGGCGCCGTGCGCCCGGGCCGCGCCCAAGGCTGCGCCCGCCGATCCGAGGAATCCGCCGCCGAACCCGGTCACCAAGGCCGCCTTGACGTCGGCGCCGGTCAGCTCGCTGCCTTTGCGCACGGCGGTCGGAACCAGCCCGGCGAGGCCGCCCGCGACGCCCGCGGCCCCGCCGACCACCATGGTGCCCGCCGCATGCAGTCCCCAGCGTGCCAGCGGATTGGCGGCGCGCGCCACGGTGCGGGCCACCAGGGGAGCCACGCGCAATGCCGCGTGCACGCCGGCGA
>JABFVX010000441.1 GCA_013362555.1 Mycobacteriaceae bacterium | reverse complement strand
GTCCTGGGCGTTCGCGTTCGGTTGGGCCTGCGGGTTCTGTTGCGGGGCAGCCGGATCGCCGGGCTGTTCCGGCCCGGGCGCGTTCGGGGCGGGTTGCCCGCTACCCGGGGCGGCGGCGCCGGGAACGCGGTCTGCGGCGGAGGGATCGTGTCCGTCGGACACGGGAACATCGCCGGTGGTGGGGGATTTCGGCGGGGAAACCGCGGGGATCACTCGTGCCATCGGATCGATGCCCTGACCCCAGTAGGTGGTCTGCATGATGTCGCGGGCGCGCTTGTCCGCGGCGTTCTTCTCGCGCTCGTAGTTCGCGTCCCCCCACGGGTTGAGCAGGTCTTTGGTGCGATCGGCCACCGACAGGGACGTAGTCCCTTGCGGGAGCGTTGTTTTGGTGTTGTCCATGACGTGTCCGAGCGACCCGATCTGGTTCGCGGTCACGTGCGCCGCCTGCGCGACGACCAGCGCCTCGTTCACATACGCCGCCAGCGCGTTCGTGGCCTTGGACCCTGCCGCGCCTTGCCATTTCGCGTCCATCGCGGCCTTGATGGCGCCGACGAAGGTGTCGAAGGCGGCGGTGATGTCGCCGGCCACCTTCTTCACCGCACGCTCCGCGGTGAACAGGTCCGCGACCGAGATAGGATTGGCCTTGTCACGAATATCGCTGAACCCCATGCTGTTCCAGGCGTCTTGCGTCACCGGAATAGTCCGCGTCGGCAGCCCGAGCGTCGAGGGCGTCGGCGCCACGAAACACGCCGCGGCCCCGTCCGGCGCCCCGCTCTCCCGCATGGCCCGCAGTCGCTGCGCAGTCTCGTCAAAGCCCGGCACCGGCGGCGGCGGAGGCAACGGAGCCATCCCTCACACCCCCGACTTCTTCAAGCCGGCCGCGACATCGGCATCGGTCACCAGCATCTCCGCCACCTGCGCCCCCACGGTGTCATGAATGAGCTTCACAACCTCAATATGCTCCCCCAACCGGGCATACAGGCTGTCATCATCGCCACGAATAGCCTTGTAGAGCCCCTCCGACAACTGCTTCCCTGAGCTGAAGTCCCCGAGGTTGATGTTGAAGTTGGTATTGCGTAGTGCTTCGCGAGCAGCGTGCAGACTTTGTATCAATGCAGCGCACGCGTCCGCACAATCTCGCGCGACTGATTGGTCCAGCGACAATCGCCCCCCTCGTGCTTCGCTGGCTAGTTGGTACCAACTGTAGTTGCTGCTCACGGGCGCTCCTCCCCATCCCTACGCCGGGAACGCCGGCACTAGCATCGATGCGATCGGCCGAAGCTGTTCACATGCAGGCGTCCGATCCTTGGAGAGCGGATTCCTTAGAATCAGAAAGCCGACCAGCCCTCCGGTTCGTACGGCGAAGACTAACACGCACGAATCGTCAGTATCGCTACCGTCGTGATACTGCATGCCCGTTCGCCCGTCAACGCTGACGGTCACGAAGTCCCGATTGCCGTACTTATTTCGTACTTGCTCCAGGCTTCCGGTGTTGTTGGAGACTACGGTCACCCCGGCTTCCTTGCCTTGCCACCCGCAATCTTTCGCGCCTTGCCATTGTGCGCCGGTGGGTGAGGTGTTCTTCGTCGCTGGGTCCAGGCCGGCTTGGCGGATGAGCGTGTCGGGGATGGAACAGGCGTCCCAGGGGGCGGCGGCTTGGGCTGTGGTGGGGGCGGTGGTGGTTTTGTCGTCGGTTCCGCAGCCTGTGAGCGCGAGTCCTGCTGCTGTCAGCGCACCTACCCACCGCATCGTGATCCACCGCATGAAAGGCAGTCTAGGCTTCCCGGTCGATCGGGGAGCGGGATCGTCGGTTGGCGCGATGGATCAGACGTGCGTTGGTCGTGGTCGGACGGTGTGGCAACACATGACGACATCTCTTCCTGTCGCGGCCGGTGTGGTCGTTGCAGTTGCGGCGCTGCTGAATCCAGTTCCGGCCGCGGCGGAGTCGCCCGGCTCGATGTGGTCGGTCAGAGCGACACCGTGTGGGTCGGGTTGCAGACTTCGTTCAACGGCATTGGCGGGTGTGGGGCGACAGTGGTGATCGCCTCGCGCAACCTGGACTCCGGCGTCGGCGGCACGATCGCGGAAAACGTTGTGCCCTGGTCATACTCGAAGTCCTTCCGGCCGGGTTCGGGCCAGGTCGCCGTGGATCTCGCTACGACGGATCCCCATGTGCCTGCCTCGCACGCCGAGGTCTATGTCGCCGGCTGAGATCTGATAGTCCAGAACGGCCCGTTGCGGCTGATTCGGCTTGCCCGGACCGGGCAGGCTGCCACGCCCGGACCGGGCAGTGCGCTGGGCGCTATGAGCAGGCCGTTTCGGGATCGGTGGGCGGCAGGGGTGGAAAAGCGCTGGTTACGGTCCTGGCGTTCCCCTCGGGGGCAGAACAACTCAGCAGGAGAGGGAAGAAATGACCACCATTCAAGCCGCACAGCGCAGTCCGGTCCGCACTATAGCCGTGCTGTGCATGACCACCATTATCGCACTGTTGGGAGGTAATACGGCGCACGCGCAAGGCGCGATCCACGGCGAGTGCGGCACTCTCACAGTCACTTCAGTGCGGGACGGGGACGGCTACATGATGATCACGGCGGTGCTCGACTTCGATTTCGCGGGCTACGGCTCGATCCTGACCAGTAACGGCTCGATCAGCTTCCAAGGCGGGCCGACCGTCTCCGGCATGCAGTTCTGGGGCAGCCAGCTCACGTGGACACCGGCGGAGCCGGTGGCTGTCGCGGCGAACATCACCAAAGCCGATGTCACGTTCTCGATGGTGACGAGTACCCGTCCGCAGCCGCCGCATGACAACGGCTTGTGCCTTGGGGTGGGAACCGTTGAGCTGTAAGCCTTGATCCATAACGGCCCGTGAATTGCGCCCAGCGCACTTCACGGGCCGTCGTGGACAACGGAATTACCGGGCGAAGAGGAGGGCTCGCTTCACTTCTTGGATGGCCTTGGTGACCTCGATGCCGCGGGGACAAGCGTCGGTGGAGTTGAAGGTGGTGCGGCAGCGCCTCACGCCTTCCTTGTCGTTGAGGATGTCGAGGCGTTCGGCGGCGCCTTCGTCGCGGCTGTCGAAGATGAACCGGTGCGCGTTGACGATGGCGGCGGGGCCGAAGTAGCTGCCGTCGTTCCAGAAAACCGGGCACGACGTGGTGCAGCACGCGCACAGGATGCACTTGGTGGTGTCGTCGAACCGGGCGCGGTCCTCGGGCGACTGGATGCGCTCGTAGGTCGGCTCGTTGCCGTGCGTGATCAGATACGGCTTGACGGCCTTGAACGCGTCGAAGAATGGCTCCATGTTCACCACGAGGTCCTTCTCCACGGGCAGGCCGCGGATTGGCTCGACGCTGATGGTGAGCTTCTTCTTCGGGTTCTTCGGCAGCAGGTCTTTCATGAGGATCTTGCAGGCCAGCCGGTTCACGCCGTTGATGCGCATGGCGTCGCTGCCGCACACGCCGTGTGCGCAGGAGCGCCGGAACGTGAGCGTGCCGTCCAGGTAGGACTTCACGTAGATCAGCAGGTTCAGCATCCGGTCGGTCGGCAGGCACGGCACCTCGAAGGTGTCCCAGTGCTCGCCCTTGCCGTCCTCGGGGTTGAAGCGGGCGATCTTGAGGTTGACCATCACCGCGCCGTCGGGGACGGGCGCGGCCTTGTCGGTACGGTCGGCAACAGCGGCAGTCATCAGTACTTACGCTCCATCGGCTGGTAACGGGTCTGCACCACGGGCTTGAAGTCGAGTTGGATGTCCGAGACCAACTCCTCGCCCACTTTGTACGCCATGGTGTGCCGCATGAAGTTGGTGTCGTCGCGGTCCGGGTAGTCCTCGCGGGCATGGCCGCCGCGGGACTCCTTGCGGTTGAGCGCGCCAACGACGGTCACCTCGGCCAGCTCCAGCAGGAAGCCGAGCTCGACGGCTTCCAGCAGGTCGCTGTTATAGCGTTTGCCCTTGTCCTGCACGGTGATTCGACCGTAGCGCTCCTTGAGCGCGTGGATGTCGGTGAGCGCCTGCTTGAGGGTGTCCTCGGTGCGGAACACCGCGGCGTTGGCGTCCATGGTGCGCTGCAGTTCGGTGCGGATGTCGGCGACTCGTTCGTCGCCGTGGTCGGACAGCACGCCGGCCAGCCAGCCCTGCACCATCGCCGCCGGGTTCTCCGGCAGGTCGACGAACTCCGTGCGGGCGGCGTACTCGGCGGCGGCGATGCCCGCGCGCTTGCCGAAGACGTTGATGTCGAGCAGCGAGTTGGTGCCGAGGCGGTTCGAGCCGTGCACCGACACGCAGGCGCACTCGCCCGCGGCGTAGAGGCCGCGCACGATGTCGGTGTTGTTGCGCAGCACCTCGCCGTGGATGCGGGTGGGAATCCCGCCCATCACGTAGTGGCACGTCGGCATGACCGGCACCGGCTCCTTCACCGGGTCGACGCCCAGGTAGGTGCGGGAGAACTCGGTGATGTCGGGCAGCTTCTCGTTGAGGACGTCCTCGCCGAGGTGGGTCACGTCGATGAACACGTAGTCCTTGTTCGGACCGCCGCCGCGACCCTCGAGGACCTCCTTGACCATCGACCGGGCCACGATGTCACGCGGTGCGAGGTCCTTGATGGTGGGGGCGTAGCGCTCCATGAACCGCTCGCCGTCGGCGTTGCGCAGGATGCCGCCTTCGCCGCGGACCGCCTCGGAGATGAGGATGCCGAGGCCGGCCAGGCCCGTCGGGTGGAACTGGTGGAACTCCATGTCCTCCAGCGGCAGGCCCTTGCGGAACACGATGGCCATGCCGTCGCCGGTGAGAGTGTGGGCGTTGGAGGTGGTCTTGTACATCCGCCCGGACCCGCCGGTGGCGAAGATGATGGACTTGGCGTGGAAGACGTGGATCTCCCCGGTGGCCAGTTCATAGGCGATAACGCCGGTCGCGACGGGGCCGGAGTCGGTCTCGGTGATCGCGATGTCGAGCACATAGAACTCGTTGAAGAACTGCACGTCGTGTTTGACGCAGTTCTGGTACAGCGTCTGCAGGATCATGTGGCCGGTGCGGTCGGCGGCGTAACAAGCGCGGCGCACGGGCGCCTTGCCGTGGTCGCGGGTGTGCCCGCCGAAGCGGCGCTGGTCGATCCTGCCTTCCGGGGTGCGGTTGAAGGGCAGGCCCATCTTCTCCAGGTCGAGCACCGCGTCGATGGCCTCTTTGGCCATGATCTCGGCGGCGTCCTGGTCAACCAGGTAGTCGCCGCCCTTCACGGTGTCGAACGTGTGCCACTCCCAGTTGTCCTCTTCGACGTTGGCGAGTGCGGCGCACATGCCGCCCTGGGCGGCGCCGGTGTGGCTGCGGGTGGGGTAGAGCTTGGTCAGCACCGCGGTCCGCACGCGGGGGCCCGCTTCGATGGCGGCGCGCATACCCGCACCGCCCGCGCCGACGATGACGACGTCGTATCGATGTTCCTGCATCAGGAAAGGCTCCCTAGTGAATGTGCGGGTCGAAGGTGAGGATGGTGTAGGCGCCGAGTGACATGATCAGCACCATCGAGATGGCCAACAGCGTGTTGAGCCAGAACCGGCTGATGTCCTTGCGGGTGTAGTCGGCGATCACCGTGCGCAGGCCGTTGCCGCCGTGCAACTGTGCCAGCCACAGCATGGCCAGGTCGGCGAGCTGCCACGCCGGGTTCGACCAGCGGTCGGCCACATAGGAGTAGCTGACTCGGTGCACGCCGGTGGCGATGAGCAGGCCGTAGATCAGGTGGGTGAACACCAGCAGGATCAGGGCGACCCCGGACAGTCGCATGAACACCCAGGAGTACAGCTCGAAGTTGCC
The DNA here is from genome assembly GCA_013362555.1 of Mycobacteriaceae bacterium. Lineage (GTDB taxonomy): Bacteria > Actinomycetota > Actinomycetes > Mycobacteriales > Mycobacteriaceae > JABFVX01. The sequence continues at coordinate 9,889 of JABFVX010000441.1, read as the reverse complement.
CTTGGTCTGGCGGCGCGGCGCGCGCGGGTTGTCCAGGCTGACCGGGCGGTCGTGGCTCTTGGCCAGGGTCGGGGCGAGCTTGGCTGCATGCGTGGTCAGGTCTGACATCGTTGTCCCCTAGAGGTGGTCGATCAGGATGTAGAGCTGCCTGCCCGCGGATCCGGCGAACAGCACGAGGAACAGCGCGCCGAGGATCCAGAGCATGTGCTTCTGGTAGCGCGGGCCCTTGGCCCAGAAGTCCACCAGGATGATCCGCACGCCGTTGAGGGCGTGGAACAGCACGGCGCCTACCAGCCCGACTTCCATCAGGCCGACGATGGGGTTCTTGTAGGTGTCGATGACCTCGTCGTACATGTGCGGGTCGATCCGCACGAGCGCGGTGTCCAGTACGTGCACGAACAGGAAGAAGAAGATCGCAACACCGGTGATCCGGTGCAATGCCCAGGACCACATCCCCGGGTCGCCGCGGTAGAGCGTCCGCTTGGCCGCCTTACCTTTGGCCGTGTCGGTCACGGTGCTCATCGACTGCTGCCTCCAACATCGTTGATGGACCCGCACGCGCAGCGTGCTAATCAGGCCCGGTCCAAGGACGCCGGAATGAGTACAAACCTTGAACCGAGACTGCGAAGAACTGTAATCCCAGGTGTTCGGGGAACTAAATCGAAGCACCGACCGTTTGTGCGATTCCAACTGAAATTAGGTAAGCCTAATTGGGGCTGCGGCGTGGTTCGATGACGTTTCCGCAAACTCACCGCCGATGGCGAACGGACGTGATCCTGTGACCGATATTGACTGGAATGTCCTGCGTGGCAAGGCGATTCAATTCATGGGACGAGCTTACGCGCCATACTCGCGGTTCCCGGTCGGCGCGGCCGGATTGACCGAAGGTGGGGCAATTGTCGGGGGTTGCAATGTGGAGAATGTCTCATACGGACTGAGCCTCTGCGCTGAATGCGTACTCGTGGGTAACATAGTTTCCACAGGCGGCGGCCGTTTGACGGCCGTCACATGTTGCGACTCTCGCGGCGAAATTCTGCTGCCCTGTGGCCGCTGCCGCCAGGTGCTGCTCGAGCATGCGGCGCCGGGGCTTCTCGTCGACCATCCGGCAGGCCCCACTCCGCTCGCGGCCCTCCTGCCCGACGCCTTCGGTCCTGCCGATCTGGCCGCAGGCCACATCCCGTGAGTCGATTGCGACCTCGTGCACCCGATCGGATGCGCGAGGCGCACCCGAGTGTCACGGGGCCGTCGGCGGTGTCGGCGGGGCGCCGAGGACGGGCTGGGCGTGGCGAGTGTGGGCGCAGCGGCGGAAATCGGGATCCCAGGGGAATCGGCCGTCCGCGTCGTCGATGACGACTTGCACTGCCGGGACTGGATCGCGGTGCGTCGAGCGGTAGAAGGAGTTCGCTTCGACGAGATAGAGCTCGCTGTGTGCGGGCGGCACCGGAACCAGGCGCAGCCGGTGCGGTTCCAGCGGCTCGACCGTCAATGGCCGGTCCGCGGCGAGGGTCTCGCCGCGGCGGACCCGGTTGCCGAGGGCGTTGAGCAGGGCCCGTGCGGCGCCGCTGCTGGTGGCGAACACGATCAGCTCCGGGTGGCCGAATGCGGTCAGCCCGACGGTGTAGGCGAAGGGCGGCTCGTCCGCGTCGCCGAGGATGTAGTTGATCGACCACCCGAACGTGCGGATGCGCTCCCGCGTCGCCGTGGCTACTTGATCACGCCAGGCGGTCGGCGTCGCCGGAGTGTCGGGAACTCCGTTGCAGCTCGGTCCGGAGCAGTGCGGTTCGGGTGAGTGCGAGTCCTGCATGACAGCCTCCTGGGTCCGACGGGTCCGACGATCGCCGCAATCTATCGCCGCGTACTGACACATTCCGACCGATCGGAACCCGTGCCTCCCGAGTGCAACCCTCGCACCCCCACAGGTGGGGGCGGCGGTCGCAAATGGTGCGCATCGGCGGGACTAGGCTGCACGTCATGGACGCTGTGTCGGTAATCGGGGCGAAGCGCGATGGGCGGGAGCTGACCGACGACCAGATCTCGTGGGTGATCGACGCGTTCACCCGCGGCGAGGTGGCCGACGAGCAGATGTCCGCGCTGGCCATGGCGATCTACTTCCAGGGCATGACCCGCCGGGAGCTGGTCCGCTGGACCGCCGCGATGCTCGATTCCGGCAAGCGCATGGACTTCGCCGCGCTGCCCCGGCCGACCGTGGACAAGCACTCCACCGGCGGCGTCGGGGACAAGATCACGCTCCCTCTGGTTCCGCTGGTCGCGGCCTGCGGCGCGGCGGTGCCGCAACTGTCCGGGCGCGGGCTCGGCCACACCGGCGGCACTCTGGACAAGATGGAGTCGATCCCCGGCTGGCGGGCCGACGTCTCGCCCACTCGTATGGCGGAGATGCTGGCGGACCCGCGGATCGGCGCGGTGGTCTGCGCCGCGGGCGCCGATCTCACGCCCGCGGACCGGAGGCTGTACGCGCTGCGCGACGTCACGGGGACGGTGCCGTCGATCCCGCTCATCGCCAGCTCGATCATGAGCAAGAAGATCGCGGAGGGCACCGCCGCACTGGTGTTGGACGTGAAGGTCGGGGCGGGCGCGTTCATGCCCGACGCGGATTCCGCCCGTGAGCTGGCCCTCGCCATGGTGGAACTCGGCGCCGACGCGGGCGTGCGCACAGTCGCTCTGCTCACCGCCATGGACACGCCGCTGGGCCGCACCGCGGGCAACGCCCTCGAGGTGGCCGAGTCCGTGGAGGTTCTCGCGGGCGGCGGGCCGAGCGACGTGGTCGAACTGACCGTCGCCCTGGCTCGGGAGATGGTGGCGGCGGCGGGCATCCGCGATGTAGACCCGGCCGACAAGCTGGCGGACGGATCGGCGATGGATCACTGGCGCGCGTTGGTCGCCGCCCAGGGCGGCGACCCCGACGCCCCGCTCCCGACAGCCCGGCACACCGCGGTGCTCACCGCCGCGGACTCCGGCACTCTGACCCGGCTGGACGCGCTGGCCGTCGGCGTCGCGGCCTGGCGCCTCGGCGCGGGCCGGGCCCGACAGGGCGAGCCGGTGCAGGCAGGCGCGGGTATCGAGATGCACGCCAAGCCTGGCGACCCGGTAACCGCCGGGCAACCTTTGCTGACCCTGCACACCGACACTCCGGAAGCCTTCGCCCGTGCCGAAGCGGCGCTGGCGGACGCCGTCGCCATCGACCGCACTGCCGCCCCGGCGCAGGCCTCGCCCCTGGTCCTGGACCGCATCGAGTGACCGACAGCCGCACGCCTGCGCCGGACGCACCGAGAATTGGCGTCTCTTGTCGGCGCGTCCGGCAAAAACCGGTGCGTCTGGATCCGCCGGGTTACCGTATATCGGTATGACGGGACCGATGCCGCTAGACCTCGCTTCGATTCGGCAGGCGCCCAAGGCGTTGCTGCACGATCACCTGGACGGCGGACTGCGGCCGTCGACCGTGCTCGAACTCGCCGATGCCTGCGGATACGACAAGCTGCCCGCGCACGGCGCCGCGGAGCTGGCGCGCTGGTTCCGCGACGCCGCGGACAGCGGCTCGCTGGAGCGGTACCTGGAAACCTTCGCCCACACTGTCGCGGTGATGCAGACCCCGGAGGGCTTGCGCCGGGTCGCGCGGGAATGCGCCGAAGACCTGGCCGCCGACGGCGTGGTCTACGCGGAGGTGCGGTTCGCCCCGGAACAGCACCTGGAGCGCGGACTCACGCTGGACCAAGTTGTGGAGCACACCCTCGCCGGATTCCGGGAGGGGGAGGCCGCGGCAGCCGACGCGGGCCGCGTCATCGAGGTGGGGTGCCTGATCACCGCGATGCGCCATGCCGCGCGCTCCCGCGAAATTGCCGAGCTGGCGCTGCGTTTCCGCGATGTCGGCGTGGTGGGATTCGACATCGCGGGCGCGGAGGCAGGCTTCCCGCCCAGCAGGCACCTGGACGCGTTCGAGCTGATGCGAGCGAAGAACGCGCACTTCACCATCCATGCGGGCGAAGCTTTCGGGCTGCCGTCGATCCACGAGGCGATCGCGTTCTGCGGCGCGGACCGGCTCGGGCACGGCGTGCGCATCACTGACGACATCATCATGTCCGACGGCGGCGGCGCGGGCGCGGACGGCGGCGCGCGGCTGGGCCGCGTCGCGAACTACGTGCGCGACAAACGCATTCCGCTGGAGCTGTGCCCGTCGTCGAACGTGCAGACCGGAGCGGTCCCGTCACTGGACAAGCATCCGTTCGACCTGCTGGCGCGGCTGCGCTTCCGCGTCACTGTCAACACGGACAACCGCCTGATGAGCGACACCACGATGAGCAACGAGATGCTCAAGCTGGTGCACACCTTCGACTACGGCTGGAGTGATCTCGAGCGCTTCACCATCAACGCCATGAAGTCCGCCTTCATCCCCTTCCCCGAACGTCTCCGCATCATCGACGACATCATCAAGCCTGGCTACGCCGTCCTCATCGGCTAGCGGCAGGGTTGCCCACAGCCGGAAAGTTATCCACAGGCCGGTGAGAACGCCCTGTTCGGCAGGTTCGGGAGCGGCTGGTGCCCACGCACGATAGGGGCATGAATCTCACCGAGCGAAGGACCGCCAAGGCTGCCGGCTACAGCGACGACGAGTTGCAGCGCGGGTGCCGTACGGGCGAGCTGTACCGGATTCGTCCAGGGGTGTATGTCGAGGCCGACGGCGTCGAGGCCGCCGACGCCGTCGATCGATACCGGGCCGCCGTGGTCGCCGCGGCATTGAAGCACGGTCCCGGTGCGGTCATCAGCCACGAGTCGGCCGCCGCGCTGCACGGATTGCGGCAGTGGACCTTTGACCCGCAGCGGGTGCACGTCACCCGGAAGCCCCCGGGCGGGGGCAAGGTGTCGGCCCGGCGGCATCTGCACCGTGCGCCATTGCCGCAGGACCACGTCGTCGAGCTCGACGGCGTCGCGGTCACCAGCGTGGCGCGCACCGTGGTCGACATCGCCAGGACCCGTCCCTTCGAAAATGCCGTTGTGGTGGGCGATTCCGCGATGCGTCGGGGCATGGCCAGGGCCGATGCGCACGCGGTGCTGGGCACCGCGTCGTGCTGGAAAGGCCTGCCTGCGGCCAGGCGGGCCATCGGATTTCTGGACCCGCGCAGCGACGGCGTTGGCGAGTCCCGCAGCCGGGTGCTGCTCAGTCGGCTGGGTCTGGCCCCGGATCTGAAGCGCGACATCACAGCGCCTGACGGCACCGTGCTCGGTCCGGTGGACTTCTGCATGCCGCGGCATGGGCTTATCGGCGAGTTCGACGGCCGTGTCGAGTACGGCAGGCTTCTGCGCTTCGGCGCGGATCCGGACGGTGCGACCTATGCGGAGAAGCTCCGCGAAGACGCACTCCGTGACCTCGGTTGGCAGGTGGTCAGGTGGGTCTGGTCGGAGCTCGACACCCCCGACGTCATCTGGCGCCGCCTCAACCGGGCCATCGCCCGCGGCAACGGGCTGAGCTCGTAAGCACCTCTGGCACGACTCGTGGCGTGCGTCCAACGCATTGGACGAGTCGTTCCGGAGGTTAACCGCGGGCGAGTTTGGTTTCGATCAGCTGCTCGAGCGCTCGCCACTGTTCGGCTTCTGCGGTGAACGGCGGACTCGGGGCGAGGCGGGTGGGGTCGGGGTTGAGAATGTAGGAGACGTACCAGCCCAGCGGGGTCGACGTGGCCAGGGCCTGTTCGACCGCGTCGTCGTCGAGGTAGTCGGCGGCGTCGGTGAACAGTTCGACCGCGAGGTCGAGTTGCTCGGCGTCGACGGACTCCGGGCCCGCCTCCAGGTCGTCGGCCAAGCCGGGGAGGACGTAGATGTTCTCGTCCGAGATCTCGATCTCCAGCGAGCCGTCCATCGCGGCGGTGTGCACCTCCCCATAGGTGCTCACGCCCGCCAGGTCGTGCTCGTGGTCGTCGGCGAGATAGCGGCCCAATGCCCGCTCCGAGCCGAAGACCGTGATGTCTTTGCCGCCGCCGAGGAAGATCGGCTCGTCGTCGAGGTAGCACCGCAGCGTGAAATAGGTTCCGCCGACAGTGATGATCTTGATCGGGTCGATCCCTACCGTGGCCCAGAACGAGTCGTCGAGTTCGTCGTCATCGTCTTCGGTGTCATCGTCGTCGTCGTCATCGTCGTCGAGGTCGACGGGCTCGAATTCGTCTTCGCCGTCGGCGTCTTCGGAGGCGTCGTCGACGTCGACGGTGTTCTCCGCGGCCGCGAGCAGCTCCGCTTCGGCGACGGCCACCGCGGCCTTGTCGACGGTGGGCGTGGCCACGATGGTGTCGACAGCGTCGAGCACCTCGTCCCAGCCTTCGGCGATGACCTTGCCGATCCGGCTCCACAGCTGAGCGCCGTCACGGCCGTGGAAAGTCTCCACACCCTCGGCCAACGTGCGCAGCAGCGAATTGGCGGAGAAGAACGACGTGACTGCGTCCAGCTCGCAGACTTCGCCGATGTGTCGGACCATCGTGAGCGCGTCGGCCAGCTCGCCGACCGTCTCGCCGTCCGGGTCCGACGCGGCCAGCTCCGGCACACCGACCAGGTCGTAGGTGTGCACGAGGTCCGGCTCCAGCTCCTCGGCCGAAAGCTTCGACACGACCTTCCACGACGGGTGGTCGACGAGGTCGTTGTCGGCGTCGGTGCGAATGAACGCCGCCAGCTCGGCGATGGACTCGAAGCCGTACAGGTCGTCCTCGTGGCCCAGGAACGCCTCCCACTCGTCTTCACCCTCGCGCCAGCGCGGCGCCCACAGCGTCACGAAATCGCCATCGGTCAACCCGAGTTCGATCGGGACGATGTCTCCAGAGGCCATGACCGAAAATCCTAGCGACCTGTGCGGGGGAACACTATGCGCCCCCATCGGTGGACGGGGTTTCCCCAGTGAACTCGCCGTTCAGCTTGGCCAGTACCTGGGCGCGCAGCTTGCCTGCCTCGGCGACGGCCTGTTGGCTGGCCTGCACCACCAACTCGCCGACTTCCTTGGGGTTCTTCTGGGTGACGGCCTCGGACAGCCACAATCCGACGAGCGCGCCGTGCCCGTCGGCGGTGGCCTCGACTGTGCCGTCCTCCGCGGCGTAGACGCCGCGGATGCGGTCGATCTGGTAGAGCGCTTCCTCGAGCGCCTCCAGCTTGTCCGAGGCGCTCTTGACCAGCGCGTCCATCTCGGCGCTCATCGGCTACACCTTCCTCAGCCAGGTCGTCGGGGTCCAGTCGTCGTCCTCGGGTCCGGCGGGCGCGGGCTCGCGGGAGGGCAGGCCGAGTCGGTTGAGGATCTCGTCCGGGATGCCACGCTCGGACAGCAGGTCGCGCCTGCGCATCCCGGCTTCGGTGGTCGCGAGCCTGCACAACTGCAAGATCTGGTCGGCGAGCGGCTGGGCGCCGTAGCGCAGCTCCTCGCGCGAGATCGTCACCTCCACCGGCATGCCCTGGTTCGTGGCGCGCACGGTGATGGTGCCCGCGCGGTTGGACTTCGCCGCCACGGTGACCGCCGGGATGGGCTCGGGGACGGCTTCAGCCTGCGGCGCGGCGTCGTCGTCGGCCGTCTCGGCGGGGCCGTCGTCGTCCTGGAGCGGCGGCTGGTGCTGCGGAGGTTGCGGCTCGGGCCCGCGGCCGTCGAGCCGGTCGAAGAAGTCTTGGAAGTTGCTCATGCCGTCGGCCTGTAGAAGCCCTGGAACTGCATGCCTTGGTTCTCCATTCGAATCCTGCTGATCTCGACCGGATTGCCTGCCTCGATCATCTTGCCGTTTCCGATCACCATCGCCACATGACCATCCCACACCGCGAGGTCGCCTGGCAGCACGTCGTTGGAGCCGATCCGTTGGTGCCCGGCGCCCTGCTCCTGCGCGATCCGGGGCAGTTCCACCCCGGCCTCCCGGTAGGCGTACTGGGTGAGCCCGCTGCAGTCGAGCCCCCGCCCCGGGGTGGTGCCGCCCCAGACATACGGCACGCCCTGCTGTCCCAGCGCCGCCCGCACCGCGGCGGCGGCCCGCTCGTTCGGCGCGTTGACCACGCTGCCGTCCGGCAGCCGCACCGGCACGCCGCCCGCGGCATCCGGCGTGCCCGGCGCGGGCTGTGCGCCGTCGTATCCGGGCGTTCCCGCACCGCCGCGGGCGGCCTTGGGACTGAACGACGCGGCGTTGAACGACGCCGCCGCCTCCTGCACTGTCGACCCGGTGGTCTTGAGCAAGTCGACGGCGGTCACGGCGGGATTGGCCCCAGCCGCGACCACCGAGCTCACCGCCGCCGTGTCCAGAGGAGCCGTCACCGGGCCCGGCACCTGGTTCGGCGGCGGCATCAGTTTGGTGACCGCGGCGGTGTGGGCGTCGAGCTTGGCGCGGATCTCGCCTACCACGACCAGTGCTTGTTGCAGGTGTTCTTGCGCCAGCCCGACCAGGCCGATCAGCCCCATCGGGGTGAGCAGGAACGGGACGAGGCGGTCGGCCTTGTCCAGGAACGCGCGCAGGATGTCTTCGAGCTTGCGTACTCCGGCCGCGACGTCCGCAGCGGCCCGGTCGACGACTGTCGCCAGCTCTTCGCCGCGGTCGGAGATCGACGCGGCGGCCGTTTGCACGGCCGCCGCCGTCTGCTGCGCCGACTGTGCGGCGGGGCCGCGCCAGGCGGCCTCCAGCACGCCGATGCCGGCGCGGTGCTGCTCGTGCGCGGCGTCGATGGCCGTGGCCGACGACCGCAACGCCGCGCCGAAGTTCTGCGGCAGCGCCCCGCTGCCGAGGCTGTGCACCAGCGCGACCAGCGGCTCGGCCATGGCGGAGATCAGCCCGGCGCTCATACCTGGATCTCCGGTTGGCGCTGGGTGACGGCGCGCGCGGTGGACGTGTCGACGCCGTGATAGCCCGCGACCGTGGCCTTCGCGGCGGCGCTCAGGCTGGCTACCGTGGTGGACAACCTGGCGATGGAGTCGACGTGGGCGTTGGCGGCCGCGGTGTAGGCCGCCACGAAATCCCCGCCGATGAGGCCGAGTACCGGCCCGAGCAGGCCGGGTCCCGCGACGCTCGCTTGGGCCGCGGCGGAAGCGAGTTCGGCCCCCACGGCCGCCGCCCGGTTCGAGTAGTCGGACAGGCCCGCGGATTCCACAGACAACGCGCGTTCGCTCATTCGAGAATCCCCCTCGATTAATCGGTGTCGTCGCCATGCCGGTTGCGCAACCCGGGCATGCATGACGATCGAACCACTATTGTCCTTGCATGCGCACGCTGGTTGTCGATCATCCCCTCGCGGCGGTGTTGCTGACCACTCTACGGGACGAACGGTCTGTCAACGCAACCTTCCGGCAGGCCCTGCACGAGCTCACGCGGGTGCTCGTCTACGAGGCGATGCGCGACGCCCCGGTGACCGAATTTCCGGTGAAAACGCCGGTGGCGCAGGCTCGCGGCTATCGCGTCTCGTCGCCGCCGCTGCTGGTTCCGGTGCTGCGTGCGGGCCTCGGCATGGTGGACCAAGCCGCGGCGCTCATCCCCGAATCCCGGATCGGATTCGTCGGCATAGCACGCGACGAGCGCACCGCACAACCGGTCCCGTACATGGAGTCGCTGCCGGAGGACCTGTCCGGCGTGCCGGTGTACGTGCTCGACCCGATGTTGGCGACCGGGGGCTCGATGCTGCACACACTGCGCCTGCTCGCCGCCCGCGGCGCCCGCGACATCACCGCCGTCTGCGTCGTGGCCGCCCCCGAGGGCATCGCCGCGCTCGAATCCTCCGGTCTGCCTGTCCGATTGGTGACCGCCGCCGTCGACGAGCGCCTCAACGAGGTGTACTACATAGTCCCCGGCCTCGGCGACGCGGGCGACCGCCAGTTCGGCCCGAGGTAGCGTGCGCCGCCACACCCGTTTCGCGCGTTCACACCCGCAGCTGCGGGTGTGAA
>JABFVX010000253.1 GCA_013362555.1 Mycobacteriaceae bacterium | reverse complement strand
CGAGCGGTTCGACGCACGCGCCAATCGACGCAGGATCGGTCCTGTCGCTGCGGACGTGCACAACGCCATCACAACCAACGCGCCATAGAACTCGGTGCTGATCAGGCCGAGACTGCGGCCGACCGACAGTACGACGAGTTCGGTGAGACCGCGGCAATTCATCATGGCGGCGAGCGCGAACGCGCTCGCCCGGTCACAACCTTGCAGCAGGGCCGTGACTACGGTGGCGCCCACCTTGCCCGCCACCGCGAACCCGATGACCGACGCGGTCATCGCCACGCCGCCCGCGCCGAGCAGGGGCCGTAGATCGATGTGCAGTCCGAGGTCGGCGAAGAACGCCGGGAGCCCGATGTGCGTGGTGAACCCCTCAATGCCGTCCAGCGCAACACCCCGCGGCATTACGAGCCCTGCTGCCAGCGCACCGAAGATCGCGTGCAGACCGATCAGCTCGGTGAAAGCGGCACAGCCCAGCGCCAGCACCGACATCCCCGCAACGGGCATGCCGTCCGGGCAGGCGCGGGCAATGATCGGACGTACCCCGAACGCCATGACACATCCGAACAGCACGCCGAGCCCGGTGCGCACCGCGAACTGTTCCAGCCCCCCGCCTGCGGTCGCGACGACCCCGCCGAGCCCGATCCACGCCAGGACGTCGACCACACCCCTGCGGTCGCCAAACCGAGCACCCCGAGCGGTGCGCTGTCCCAGCCCAGTTCGCGCAGGATGTGCGCCAGGACCGGAAACGCCGTCACGCCGAGAGCGACCCCGACGAATCCTGCGAACGGCGCTGTTCCGACACCGGCCGGGCGGGCCTGCGCCCAGATCAAAGCGAACCCGACCCCCAGCGCAGCGGGCACGACGAACACCGCACAGCCCAACACCACAACGTCGGTCCGCACCGCCTTGAGATGCTCGAGCGGGAGCGCAAGCCCCACCCCGAAGATGAACAGGGCGACGGCCACCTGCGCCAGTGCGTCCACAAACGCCATGACGCCTGCATCGAAAAGCCAGCGCCACGCCCCCGCCGCCACGACGCCCGCCAGGGTGGGCCCGAGCGCCACCCCGGCGGCGAGCTGACCGACTACCCGGGGCTGTCCGACCCGCCGAGCAGCCCAGCCCGAAGCCGCGGCGGCGAAGACGACAAGAGCCAGTGCCAGCAGCACCCGCCCGACGAGGCTTTCATGCCCTAGCATCGCGCAGCCGCAGGCGTGGCGTCGTCTCGACGACAAGGCGGTGCGCGCCGTCGTAGTCCGAGGCCTTGTCATGCCCGTCCCACAGGTCTCGCAGCGCGCTCATGTCGAGGTCGGGAATGCCCAGAGCGACGTTGGGAACAGTCGTGTCGATGGACTTGTTCGCGATCTCGCGCGCGTGTTGGGCCTGCTTGATCAGCGCATCTGTGCTGACGCGCTCGAACGCGCCGCCGGCTTCGCGGATGTCGGTGGTTCCCGCGGTGATGTCCATGAACGAGTGCAGCGGCGACGCGGGTTCTGCGCCGCCGTCGACGCGCAGTTGCTGCGCCTGCCAAAAGTACGAATCCTTGTTCTCGTATCGTTGGTACAGGTGCGACACGAGAACTATGAGTCTGCTGTAGGCGCGACGATAGCTGTATTCGAAGAAGTCTTGTGCGACATCCTCTGCCATCGCATCGTTGGCGATCGAAGCGATCGACGCGGCGGCGATCAGCGCGCTGTACATGCCGAGATGCACCCCGGTCGACAGCAGCGGATCGAGAAAACATGCCGCGTCGCCGACGATGAAATGCCCCGGCCCGCAAAAGCGGGTGGCGACGTACGAGTAGTCCTGCTCCACCCGCACGTCCTCGACCTGTTCCGCTCCCTCGAGCATCCAGGCTACCGACTTCGAAGCGAATACCCGGTCCCGGTAGAACTCGGCCACGCTCGGGAACTCCGCGCGGATCCGGCCGAACGACTGCTTGTGGGTGACAAAGCCGACGCTGAGCTTGTCTCCGGCCAGCGGAATGGCCCAGATCCAGCCGTCCGCTGTCGAGATCGAGTGCACCGCGCCGGCTGGAGCCTGCCCGAGCAGCCGGGCGCCGCGCCAGTACGACCACGTCGCGACATTGCGGAAGATCTCGTGCTGCTGTCGCAGCCCGAACTTGTTCGCGAGCACACCGGCCCGCCCGGACGCGTCGACGACGAAATCCGCTGCCAGCGTTCTGGTCCGGCCGTCCTCGACCCATTCGACCGACCGCGGCCGACCGCCGTCGAAGACCACGTCGGTCACTTTGGCTTCCTGGTGGACCTCGACGCCTTGGGCAGCCGCATTGTCGAGCATCACCTCGTCGAACACACTCCGCTCTACCTGCCAGGAATGCGCTCCAGCACGAACCATCTTGGGCCAGTCGATGATCCATTCATCCGATCCCCACTGGAACACGGCGCCGTTCTTGATCTGGAAGCCCGCCGACCGCACGGCGTCGCCCGCGCCTGCGGCGTCGATTATCGGCACCAAAGCCAAAAGCAGCGACTCCCCGATGTGGTAGCGCGGGAAGCGCTCCCGCTCGAGCAGCGTGACCTTCAGGCCGGCTCTGGCCAGCAGTGCGGCACACGTCGAGCCGGCCGGGCCGCCTCCAATGACAATGACTGTTTTGGGCACGGCGTCTCCCTTTGATTGACGTACGGGGATGTTTACATATCCCCATCATTGGGAAGCAGAGCTGGACGCCAATTCTCAATGCCCACACCGGTTCCAAAAAGCCCGGCACCTCCGACCAGGCGCGGAGACCACTGGTTGCTTGTTGCACCCGTTGCGCGCGTCTACACCCGCTGCTGCGGGTGTAGCCGCGCGCAACGGGTGCAACAAGCGGGACTGTCCTGGCAGGGGCTCCACAGCGTAGGCTAACCTAAGCCCGTGGATGAGGGACGTGCCGGTGCGTCGCGGCGGCTGGTGGCGGGCGCGGCGCTGCTGGGAGTGTTGTTGACGCTCGCCGTGGCGGCGAGCGTCGCGCTGGGAGCGAAGGACATCGCGTTCGGGCACGTGATCGGCGCTCTTTTCGGCTCCGAGCACGGCGCGGACGCGGAGCTGGTGCGAACCATGCGGGTGCCGCGGACGCTGCTCGGACTGGCCGTGGGCATCGCCCTCGGGTTGGCGGGCGCTGTGATCCAGGGTTACACGCGCAATCCGCTGGCGGACGCCGGGCTGCTCGGATTGAATTCGGGCGCGGCGTTTTCCGCCGTGTTGGCCATTCACCTTTTCGGGCTGGCGACGCCGAGACAGTACGTCTGGTTCGCGTTCGCGGGCGCGGCGCTGGCGGGCGTGGTGGTGTTCGGAGTCGCCGCGCTCGGCGGCCGCGGCGGGCCGAGCCCGCTGAGCCTGGCGCTGGCCGGGGCCGCACTCACGTTCCTGTTGCAGGCGCTGACCAACGCGGTGGTGCTGTTCGACTCGGCCACTCTCGACGCCTATCGGTTCTGGGTGGTCGGCTCGACGGCCGGGCGGGACCTGTCGGTGTTCTGGAACGTGCTCCCGTTTCTCGCGGTGGGCGCCGCGCTGGCGCTGGCGTGCGGACCGCGCCTCAACATACTGTCGCTCGGCGACGACGCGGCCCGCGCGCTCGGCGCCAATGTCGCCGCGGCTCGCGCGCTCGGCCTGGTCGCCGTGGTGCTGCTGTCCGGCGCCGCCACCGCCGCGTGCGGGCCGATCGCGTTCCTCGGCCTGGTGGTGCCGCATGTGGCCCGTGCGATCACGGGGCCCGACTACCGCTGGCTGCTGCCGTACTCCGGACTGATCGGCGGCATCGCTCTGCTCACGGCCGATACCCTGGGTCGGGTCGTCGCCCGCCCCGGCGAAGTGTCGGTCGGCATCATGCTGGCCGTATTCGGCGCCCCGTTCTTCATCCTGCTGGTCCGCCGCCGAAAGCTGGTCCAGCTGTGATTGTCGCTGCCGCCGCGCGCGCCGTCCGGATCGGTCCCGTCTCCGTGCGCGCACGGCCGCGGGCAGTGTTGACCGCCGCCGCACTCGCCGCGGTCCTCGCCGTGCTGTTCTGCATCGACATCGCCAGGGGCGACTACGCCATGGGCCTCGGACAGGTGCTCGACACGCTGACCGGCGGCGGCACCCGGGTGCAACGCTTCGTCATCTTCGACTCCCGGCTCCCCCGCACCGCGACCGCCGTCGTCGTGGGCGCCGCGCTCGGCATGTCCGGCGCGATCACCCAGTCCGTCTTGCGCAACCCGCTCGCCTCGCCGGACATGCTCGGCATCACCGCGGGCGCGGGATTCGGCGCGACGGCCGCCGTGGTGGCGGGAACAGCAGGCGCGCTTGGCGTGCCGGTCGCGGCGCTGCTCGGCGGGCTCGCCACGGCGCTTGCCGTCTACCTGCTCGCCTGGCGCGGCCGCGGCGTCGACGGGTTCCGGCTGGTGCTGATCGGCATCGGCATCAATGCCGCACTGACCGCCGGAGTGGGCTGGCTGCTGGTGTCGGCACGACTCGACGATGTCATGAAAGCCCAAGTGTGGCTGAACGGTTCACTCAGCGAGACCAGTTGGGACCGCTTCTGGCCGACCGCGCTCGGGCTCGCGGCCACCCTCGCCGTCGCCGCGGCCGCCGGTCGGTCGCTGGCGGCGCTGCGGTTCGGACCCGACACCGCCCAAGCGCTCGGCGTCCGTTTCCAGCGCGACCAGGCGCTGCTGCTGCTGGCCGCGGTGACCGCGACCGCGCTGGCCACCGCGGCCGCCGGTCCGGTCGTGTTCGTCGGATTGTGCGCGGGCCAGCTGGCGCGCCGCCTCATGCACACCCTCGGTGAGCCGATCATGGGGTCCGCACTGGTGGGCGCCGTTCTGGTAGTCGGCAGCGACATCATC
>JABFVX010000122.1 GCA_013362555.1 Mycobacteriaceae bacterium | reverse complement strand
GGAAGGAGGTGCCCGATGCTCACTGTGGTCGCATCACCGCCGGTCCGCGAACGGACCGGCGCCGGCGCAACGTTCCTGCGCTTCGCGGCATGCGGCGGCGGCGTGGGTTTCATTGCGAGCCTTGTGGTGCCGATGCTGGCCGGCTGCGTGCCCTGGGCGGTGGCGAACGCGATCGTGACGGTCGCCTCGACCGTGCTCGCGACCGAGCTCCACGCCCGCGTCACCTTCGGCACGAGGCGACACGCCGACCTGCGCACCCACCTCCAGGCCGCGGGCACCGCTGCCGCCGCCTATGTCGTCACCAGCGCTGCAATGCTGCTGATGTACCTGATCGACAGCACCCCCGCGACCCTGTGCGCCCAAGCCGTCTACCTCGCGGCCTCGGGCCTCGCGGGAATCGGTCGATTCGCAATGCTGCGGCTGTACGTCTTCGGCACCCGCCCGCCGCTTGCATCTGCCGCCCCGCTCCGGACCGCGGGCGCGCCGCCCCCCGTCTCGCCCCCGCTCCCCCTCGCTGCGTAAACCGAGCACCCTGCGACCCCCGATCCGCGCGGACAAGGCAAGCTGCACCCATGGCCAGGAACGCGACCCTGCACAACTTCACAGTCCAATTGGCCGACGTCGACCGCAACGTGTACCAAGACTTGGAGTTGCGGTTGGCCCGCCACCCCTCCGAAACCCCTGAGTTCATGCTGACGCGCCTGTTGGCGTACTGCCTCGAGTACCAGGAGGGCATCGCATTCACCGACGGCGTCTCGGCTACCGACGAGCCCGCGGTGTTGGTGCGCGATCTCACCGGTCGCGTCAATGCCTGGATCGAAGTCGGCGCCCCCGACGCCGAGCGGATACACCGAGGCAGCAAGCTGGCCGGGCGCGCCGCCGTCTATACCCATCGCGACCCGGACAAGGTGCTCGACGCACTCGCGGGCAAACGAATCCACCGCGCCGAAGTCATCCCGCTCTACAGCTTCGAACGCGATTTCATCGAGTCTGCGGTCTCCGCCGTCGAGCGGCGCAACACCGCTGCCTTGTCGGTCACCGAACGCCTTCTGTACCTGGAACTCAACGGCACTGCCCAGAGCACCCCGATCGAAGAGCGCCCGCTCGGTTAGGGCCTCCGGAATGACCCGTACCGGATGCGCAGTGGAGTCGGTCACATCCCGGTTGCGGACCGGTGGTACCGGTGTGACATGCTGGGCTATGGGAGCTTACGGTGCGGAGATTCTGGCACGGATGCCATTGCACGCCATCACCGAGGTGCACGGGCTGGACGGCTTGCGGGCCCGGTTCCTCCTGGAAGCGGCACAGCTGCCCGACCACGAGCGCATCCTGGCCGCCCTCGACCTTGCCGACACACTGCACCGCCGCGACCGGCGCAGCCGCGAGCCGTATCTCAATCACCTACTGCGAGTGGCAACTCGGATCATCAGCCACTACGGCATTGACGACCCTGATGTGGTCATCGCGGCCCTGCTGCACGACGCGGTCGAGGACCACCCCGCCGAGCTGGCGGGTGAACGCCCCGGACCGCGCACCGAGGCGGCGCTGGCCGAACTCGCTGCCCGCTTCGGCAATCGGGTAGCCGATCTTGTTGCCGCGGTGACCAACCCGCCCCCGGCCGAGTCGGTCGACCGACACGAGCAATACCGTGACTTCGTGGCTGCGAGCCTGGACCGCAACCCGTGGGCCAGAATCATCAAGCTCTCCGACTTCACCGACAACGGCGTGGGAATCCTCTATACGACCGGCCCGAAACTCCGCACGCTCGCGGTGAAATACCGTCCCCTCACCGACGTCTACCGTGATTTGGTCGCCCGCAGCGACACCCCGTTGTCCGCGGCCGCCAAGCGCGAAATCATGGACCAGCTCGACCTGGCCGACGAACGCTTCGACGCCATCCTCGCCGGCTGACACCACTGCGATCCGCAGAATTCCGGAACGACCCATGAGTTGCGCCCGACGCAACTCATGGGTCGTTGCGGACTAGCCTGCGGCGCCGCCGCCCAGGGCGAGATATGCGGTCTGACCGCAGGCCGTGCTGCTCTGGAACACGCACACCTTGATGCCCCGGATCCGGTCCGGCATTCGGTACGTCCGGGTCGGTCCGTCCTTGGGCGCCACCGACAGCCACTGCCAGGTGCCGTCCTCCAGTTGCGCCAGACCGCTCGCGCCGCCGCTGCGCGGATAGAACGCGAGCGTGGTATGTGCGGTGCGACCGTCGCCGTCCACCCAAATATTGCCCACTCCGGCCATTTCCGCCTTGAGCGGAGCCTTGAAATAGGCGTTGCGACTGTCTTGCGCCGTGTCCGCATGCGCGCTGCCGGACCCGAATACGACCAACGTCACGACCGCGGCGGCTGCCGCCGCACTCTTTCCCAGCATTTCCTGACACCTCGATCTCTTGCCGTCGCGCCCGCGACTGCGGACACATCGGCAACGTTCGGGCATCGGAGTTTCACGAGCGTTTCAGCGCGTGTTCGAGAACTCGGGTGGCTGGGTTACAAACCTCCAGAATGACCCGTGACGTGCGTTGGACGCACGTCACGGGTCATTCTGGAGGTTTGTAACCGGTGGCGCAGAGCTGCCGCAGCGCCGGATCTGCGCTCCGCTGTCGTGGTCGGTCCAGGTGATGTCGTTCGTGTCGCACAGCGCCGCGTGCAGCACGTCCTGTGCCTTCGCGCCCACCGCGGCCGAGCGGTCGGACAGTGTCGAGGTGATCCACGCGCGGATACCTTCCACCGCGTAGTCCAGCGTCGAGCGCGGCTTCTGCTCGACGGTCAGCGCATGGCACGTCGCGCTCACCGACCCGGTCACCGCGGTGCACGCGGCGGTGAATTTTCCCGCGACGAGCGCGACCTCCCACGGTTCGTCGATATCCAGCACGGGTTCCGCCACGAGTGGATCCTCTTAACTGTGCAGGCCGATTGGACAGGTACGCAGTGTATCCCGGCGCCGCGCCTGAAACGGCGGTGAAACGGCCGGGTAAGCGCCGCGGCCCAGGATCGGCGGCGTGACATCAGCCAGGCCCTCCCCCGCATCCACGTCGCTGTCCAACACCGACCGACTCGTCCTGCTCCGGACCTTCGGGCCGGACGGCCGAGAAACCCGCTGCTCCTGCTGCGCAGGCGTTCGCTGCGTCGAGCGGGAGCGGTTGCGAACGCGCTTGGGACATCGGCGATTCGCCCGCCTCGGCCGCGCACTGGGTCACCCGGACGTCCGCGTCACGGTCCACGGCTGGGACCTGCAGAATCCGGCACGGGATTTCCGGCTGCTCGGCGTGGTGCGCGACGGGTCGGCCTTCGTGGTGCGCGGCCGCAGCGGTTTGAAGCGGTTCGCGGCCGGACAGTTCGCGGTCACCGAGCACAGTGACATCGCATTGGCACGTGCGCTGGTCGACGCTTTGCCCACCGCCGCTGCGGGCGGGCAGTTTTCGGCGCACCCGCTCGACGACAGCCCACAAGCCCAGCGCTTCCTCGACACCGACCGCAGGCGCGTCGGGTACTTCGACATCACTGCGGCCCAAACGGATTCCCGGGTCCGGCTGGGCTGGCAGGACCTCGCCGACGACGGACGCTACCTCATCGGCGCGGGCAGCCCCGCGGTGGCGGTCAGCGTCGACCGGGAACTGCTCGTCCGCACACTGCGGATCGCGGTGTCGTCGTGAACCGCCTCGCCGACCTTGGACGGCGTGCCTGCGTAGCGAATACTGGTCGCTGATGGCACCGGAGCAGCGCAGCCCGCGGTGGAAAGCGATCGTCGGAAGCAACTGGCCGGCAATATCGCCCGCGGCGCTCAACACCTTGGCGACCCGAGCGCGGGAGGCGGCGGACGCCCTGCCCGCGCACGCGCCCGCCCAGGCGAAGAAGGCCTTCGACGACGTTGCGCGGTCGAGCACTCGGCTGCGTCCGATCAGCGAAGCCATGGGAGGCATCCCACACGAGGTCGTGGCGTTGCGGGACGCTCTGCTCGCCGCCGCGACCGCCTTCAACGAGATGGCCGCTCTCGTCAAACAGACCCGCCACAGCATTCTTGCCGTCGTCAACCGGGTCGACAGCACAGCGCCTTTCGTCACCACTCGCCAACTCACAGTGCTGGTCCACGAGGCCAGGGCCGAGGTCGAAACCATCGCGGGCATGGCACTGCTGTACATGTCCCCGAACGAGCTGCCGCATCTTCGTCGCGTCGCGCACCTGCTCGGCGTCGATCTGCCTGCTCCGGCGCCCGCCAAGACCGCGCCCAACCCGTTCCAGTGGCCGTTCCAGTCGACGCAGCCGAAGAAGGAAGCCGCGGGCGGCGGCGGCGATTCCCCGAAGTATGTCGACGTGGGCGGGCTGGCGGGTCTGCTACCGGGTGTGCACGGCGCGCTACAGCCGACGCCCGGGGCGCCGACGCCCAGGAGCGGCACAACCGGCGCAGGCCCGGCCGGAAACAGCCCCCCTGCCGTCCGCGGGCCGGAAAAAGCAACTCCCGCGGACCTGACCGGACCGGACCAGCCGCAGGCGGAGCCTGTGGCGAGCCCCGCGGGTTCCGGCGAGACCGCCGTCCTGCCGGAGACACCGGCCGCGGCAAGCCCCGGACTCGACGCTCACGCGGCGGAGCATGAAGATTCAGCGACTCCGCACCAAACCGAAACCTCCTTCGGCACTGCACCGCCCGCAGCCGCTGCCGTCGACCAGCCGCTCTTCGGCGGGCCCGAGGACCTGGGGCTGCCTGCACCGCTCGCGCAATCCGAACCGCCGGTCCCCGACAGCGACGAACCGGCGCAGGCATCGGACGCGGCAGCGCTGCGAGCCGGCCAGACCGCGGTGGTCCCGGGCGGGCAGCCTGGAACC
>JABFVX010000197.1 GCA_013362555.1 Mycobacteriaceae bacterium | reverse complement strand
GAACGACCGACACTGCCCACAGACCCCAACAACTACCCTCACTAGGTGCCCGATTTCGAGAACACGCTCGTGCGACTGCCGGAACCGTTGCGGCGGATGCTGACCGAGCACCGCGAACTGTTGAAGTTCGCCACCGTTGGGACGATCACCTTCGTGATCACCAACGCGGTCAACTATCTGTTGAAGTTGACGATCCTGCACCGCAACCCGGTGACCGCGCTGGCCGTGGCGGTGATAATCGCGACGATCGTGTCGTACGTGCTCAATCGGGAGTGGTCCTTCAGCACCCGCGGCGGCCGCGAACGCCATCACGAGGCCGCCTTGTTCTTCCTGATCAGCGGGATCGGCGTGGGGCTGAACTCGATGCCGCTCTATGTCTCCCGCTACATGCTGCACCTGCAGGTTCCGGAGGTGAGCCGGTTCGTCCAGGAGACCGCGGACTTCCTGTCGGGCATGATTCTCGGCACGCTGGTGGCGATGGCGTTTCGCTGGTGGTCGTTCCGCAAGTGGGTTTTCCCCAATGCCGACCACCGTCCCGCCCGCCACCTCCGCCCGCTGCGCGCGGTGAACGACCCGGAAGAACCGCAGCAAGTCGCTTGACCCGGCAGTGAACACCCGCCTTTCCACATCCGCGTCCCGCGCCGCGGCAGCCGTAAACTGTGCTGTTGTGTCGATTGCCGAGGAAGCGGTGCGCAAGCTGCCCGCACCGCTGAGCACCCTGCTGCTGCGGCACCGAGAGCTGATCAAGTTCGCCATCGTCGGCGGCACGACATTCGTCATCGACGCCGCGATTTTCTATGTGCTGAAGTTGACAGTGCTGCAGGAAAAACCGGTCACGGCCAAGATCATCTCCGGCGTGGTCGCCACGATTGTCTCCTACATCCTCAACCGGGAGTGGTCGTTCAAGACCCGCGGCGGACGCGAACGCCACCACGAAGCGCTGCTGTTCTTCGCCATCAGCGGGTTCGGCGTCGTGCTCAGTTTCCTGCCGCTGTGGGTGTCGAGCTACGTGTTCAACCTCCGGGTTCCCGACGTCAGCCTCACGGTCGAGAACATCGCCGACTTCATCAGCGCCTACCTCGTCGGCAATCTGCTGCAGATGGCCTTCCGCTTCTGGGCGCTGCGCCGCTGGGCTTTCCCCGACGAAAACGCCCGCGAAGTGGCGAAGTTCGCCGCCGCGGACGTCTTCCCCGACTTCCCGGACTGAGCTCGTTCCTGTCGGGCCAAGCGGCTAACGCGGGTCCGAGGGCAGGTTGGCGGCGGGCGGAATGCCGACGCCGATGAAGATGCTGAACATCGCCGGACGGCGGCGCTGCAACTGGAGCCGGCCGCCGTCGGCTTCGACCAGGGCCCGGGCCAGGGACAGGCCGACGCCCGTGGAGCCTGCCCCGGAGAAGCCGCGGTCGAAGATGTGCGGCGCCAGCTCGTTGTTGATGCCGCGCCCTTCATCCGCGACGTCCACCCGCACCACCGGATCGCCGTGGCCGATGCGGGAGGTGGACCGGACCCGCACAGTGCAGCCGCCGCCGCCGTGGATCAGCGCGTTGTCGATGAGCACCGTCACTGCCTCGCGCAGTCGGGTCGCGGTGATCGGGGCGCTCAGCGCCCGGTCCCCGACCAGCCGCAGAGTTCGGTCCGCGTCAGCGAACCGAGGTCTCCATTCGGCGACCACGTCGGACAGTTCGTCCACCACCGACACCATGGACCTGCCCGCGGCGGCGTCGGCACGGGAGGCCTTGATGAGCTCGTCGATAGTGTCGGTGAGGCGGTCGACCTGCGCCATCGCTTCCTCCGACTCGGCGACCACGTCCGGGTCCGGGTGCACCGACAGCTCGTCGAGCCGCAGCCGGATCGCCGTGAGCCTGCTGCGCAATTGGTGGGAGACGTCGGCGACGAGGGCGTGCTCGCGCTTGAGCCGCCCGGCCATCTCGACGGCCGCCGCGTCCAGCACCTCGGAAACACGGTCCAGCTCGGGGATGGCGTGGCGTTTGGAGTCGCGTCGGAAGTCGCCCATGCCGAGGCGGGCGGCCCGGTCGGCCACGTCGCGCAGCGGGTCGGACAGCCGCTGCGCGGTGATCACCGCCACCGCCGTGCCCGCGGCCATCGAGGCCAGCGCGAGCAGCGCCACGCCCGCCACCGCGCTCTCCTGGACTTCGCGCAGGTCGTGGGAATTGATCGCCATCCGCAGCGAGCCGCCCTTGCCCATCGCGAGCGACTCTGTCACCGGCGACGGCACATGCGGCGCGCCGAGCGTGGCGGTGACCTCCCCGGCCGGGGTCGGATAGGTCACCTGGAGCTGGCCGCCCGCCGGGATGAGCGCGTCGAAGGACTCCGACTGCAACGGCCCGGAGATGGTGCCGTCGCCGGATTCCTGGGCCCGCAGTTCGGTGGCGATGCGGTCCAGCCGCACTTGCAGGTCCCGCCGGGAATTCTGGTCCACCCAGAGCCACGCGGTGTACATCAGTGGCAGCCCCAGCGCCGCCGTGGTCAACATGACCACGGCGAGAATCGAGGTCAAGATGCGTTTGCGCACGCGGCTAGTCGACGTTCAGCCGGAAGCCCACGCCGCGCACGGTCGCGATGCGCCGCTCGGCGGCCGAGCCTTCGTCCCCGATCTTGCGTCGCAGCCAGGACATGTGCATGTCGAGTGTCTTGGAACCGCGCAACTCCACGTCGCCCCAGACCTCTTCCATTATCGTTTCCCGCAGCACCACCTGCCCGGCGCGGTCGATCAAGATCTTGAGCAGCTCATATTCCTTGTTCGCCAGACCCACCTCGATGCCGTTGACCAACACCCGGCGCGCGGCGGGTTCCAGCCGGATGCCGCCGACCTCGAGCACCCCGTCTTCGGACACCGCGCTGCGCCGCAGCAGCGCCCGAACCCGGGCCATCAGCTCCGCCAACCGGAAGGGCTTGCCGACGTAGTCGTCGGCGCCGGCGTCCAGGCCGACCACGAAGTCGACCTCGTCGGTGCGGGCAGTGAGCATCAGCACCGCGATGTCGGCGCCGCGCGTGCGCAGTTGTCGGCACACTTCCAGCCCGTCCATCCCCGGCAGGCCGAGGTCGAGGATCAGCAGGTCGTGACCGCCGTCGGCGGCCTGCTCCACTACCGCGGGGCCGAATTGCTCAACGGTTACCGTGTACCCTTCGCGGCTCAAAGCCCGCGCTAACGGCGCGGCAATCGCCTCGTCGTCTTCGGCCAACAGTACAGAGGTCACCTGTTCAGCGTACGTATGCGGGCCACAATTCGCCGGGAGGTAACTGACGCCGCGCGTCACCCGTCAGCCGTTGTGGAGGTGCCCGGCGTCGAAGACCTCGTGGTAGAGCAGGGCGTGGACGTCTTCGACGTGGGGGATGTCGTCGTATTCGAGGGGCTCCTGGGCGGACGACTCGATGATCAGCGTGCCGGTGCCGAGTACGCGGTCGAAGAGGGTGTGGCGGAACTGGACGCTGGAGATGCGGCTGAGCGGAATGTCGCGGCCGACCCGGGTGAGTACGCCTTCGCGGACCAGCACCCGGCGGCCGGTGATGACGAAATGCGTTGTGGCCCAAGCGGCAAGTCGAACAACGCTATGCCCCACCAGATACAGCCAGGCCGCGAGGATCGCCAGCGTCGCGGCAGTGCGGCCGATGCCGACCGGGACGTGCCGAAACGCCATGCCTGCCGCGAAGCCCGCCGCCGCGGTGCCGCCGATAAACCAGATCGCGGGCCAGAACAGCATTTTCCAATGCGGGTGGGTGTGCAGGATGAGTTCTTCGTCCGGCGCGAGACTGTCCTCCGGGTATCCCATGCGCACACATTACGACGGCACAGCCGTCCCGGAATGCAACACATTGGCATCGAAATCCGCAGCGGAGCCCGGCGGCGGCCCGTGTCACTATGGAGAACATGTTCTCACAGCAGCATGCCGCTGCGCCCCTGGTGATCGAGCGGTACGGCAGGCCGAGCCTGCGATCCAGGGCCGTCGCCGCGAGCGTGCGCGCCGTAGTGCGTCCCTACATGGTCCGCACGGCCGCGACAGCGCTGGGGCCGAAGGAGCTGCGCCGCGCGGCACAGCTCGACCGGCTGGCCGCGCACGCTCGCCCGGCGCGCGGGACATGGCACGAGCGGGTGCGGTTCGACGGCTTCGACGCCGAGTGGGTGCACGGGCCCGGGGTGTCGCCGGTGCGGGCGGGCAACGTGGTGCTGTACCTGCACGGCGGCGGATTCATCAGCTGCGGGCTCAACACGCACCGCAGGCTGACGTCCCAGATATCCGCGGCCGCCGGGGTTCCCGCGCTCTCGGTGGACTACCGGATGTACCCGGCGGTGCGCTTCGAGCAGGAGGTCGACGACTGCGTGACGGCCTACCGCGGGCTGCTCGACGAGGGCCGCAAGCCGGGACAGGTTGTGGTGGCGGGCGATTCGGCGGGCGGTCATTTGGCCTTCGCGACCGTCCTCAAGGCCCGCGACATGGGCTTGCCGCTGCCCGCCGGGATCGTCGGCCTGTCCCCCATCCTCGACATGGATCTCACCGCGAAGCAGCAGCACGCCAACGCCGCGCTGGACCCGGTCCGGTTCATCGACTCGCTGACCCAGGTGATGGGGGTGATCACCGCGGGCCTGGACCTGACCGACCCCCTGGTGTCCCCGGTCCACGCCGACCTGGCGGGCCTGCCCCCGGTGCTGCTCTCGGTGGGCTCGACGGAGGTCATGTTCTGCGACAACGAGACCATGGCGCACCGCCTGGCCGCCGCGGGCGTCCCGACCACCCTGCAAATCTGGCAGGACCAGCTGCACGTGTTCCAGATGTTCGGCCCGCTGCTTCCCGAATCCCGCGCCGGCCTGCGCAGCGTGGGCCGCTTCATCCAAGCCC